>CAZSSI010000013.1:0-17548 GCA_964609345.1 uncultured Verrucomicrobiota bacterium
CCGAAGGCGCGGCAGGCTTACTCGAAACACAAGCCCGCACGCAAAGCCTACCCCCGTCTGCGGGCACGACAAACCCCTCTGCACTGAGCGCCGTCAAAACTTCCCCTGCAATTTTCCGTTTGCACATAAGCACGGCTTGAACCCGATACAACAGATCGTCCGCCTCGAATACCGTACCGTCCAAATCCTCCATCGCTTTGCGGGCATCAGCCATCCGGGTCTCTTCCCGCAGCTTCCGCATACGTCCCGCGCCAGCCGTCGGTGCACCACCCTGATCCGCCGCCCACCCCAACACCTTAACAATCCCGGCGCTGGACACCGCCAGCAGCCGGACACCGGCCAACATATCAATGGCCTTCATCGCCCGATCAACCGACACCTGGGGCGTCACCGACGCAATCCACGCGGCAAACTCCGCCTTCTTCATCTTCTTGCCTGAAATGGACAGGCTCCCGTCGGTTAAATCAAACTGCTGGCGGGAAAGCCCCGTCAGCAGTAATGCCTTCAATAATACAGCTGCCTCTACGGCCGGCAGCCCCTGAGCCATCAGCCCAATCCTTTGATGATTCAACTGCTGGAAATAATGCCCGCGAAATCGTCCAGTACTGCTCACTTAAAAACCTCCTATATAAGGAAAGCCAAAATCATCACCGTTCAAACCATCTTCCCGAAAACATGATCACCAACCGCAATACGATCCGTCAGCGATGCGGCCCACGACGGATGGCAAAGCTTTGGGTTCCAGTAATGGTTGTACCCGGTCGGCGCCACTAAACCGGAAAGACATAGATCGACGGCCGCCCAGCTATCCTGAGACATCGACACCGGTTCACGGTCCGGATCGTGGAAATTCCAGCAACTAAACTGCATCGGCTGTAAAATCACCCCGCGAATCGTGTCCGGCCAGCGGCGATCCTTTACCCGCTCCAGAATCACCATCCCGACCGCCACCTTGCCGATAAACGGCTGATTGCCCGCCTCCCGCTCGATCGTTTCCGCCAATAGTTCCCGGTCGGTCATTTCGTCACCTGCGGCCACTGGTGAAACTGTGCGCCGTCAAGCAGGTCGCCTCCGGTGCGTTTGGTCTTGTTCAGACCGGCTTCACACTGCCGATTAAAGCCGCTGAACGCATAAGCCGCAGGATTTCCCCACTGCTTGAAGAAAAACGGCACACCGGCTTCCAGCGCCTGATCGTGCAGTGATCTAAACCATTCGGCATGACTCGGACGCACTTCCTGATTGGCTCCGCTTTCACCTCCGGCGATGATCCAATCTATGGAAGGCTCGCGACCGGTTCCTCCGCATCGGGTGCACGATTCTCGTACAACCACGTTCCCGGGGTGGTTGCACGACCGACACCCTACGGGGATGCAAAGATCGACCGGTCCGATCAATGGTTCACACGATACGAAGCGAACAGCGCAGGGAGTGCTCAACAAATGCGGAATGCGCTCATCCGCCGCCTCCTGATCCTCAACCGTCACACCCAGCCAGACGTTGGGCCACGGCTTTGTTCCGTTCCTCGTGTACAGCTCAAAAAACTTCTGCATCCGCTCGGCTCGCTTCGTCAAAACGATATAGATGTGTTCACACGGCTGAAGAACATCCGTTGCCATTGCGTTGAAAACGCGCATGATCCATTCGTCCGGCGTGTTCTCATGGAACAGGTCGCCCATGCTGTTGACGAAGATCGCGCGCGGCTTCTTCCAGCCCAGCGGCTTTTGGAGTTCCGATTCAACTATTGTCAATATTCCATTCCATCGGCCCGATCCGTCCGTTACGTCCGTGTATCCCCGCGTTCCCATCCCCTTCAACCGATTCGCCATCCTCTCCGCATAGCAATTTCGGCACCCCTCGGAAATCTTCGAGCATCCTACAATCGGGTTCCACGTCTGCGGGATATACCCCGGAACATTCAGCCAGCCTATTTTGTGTTTTTTCGTGCTTTTTGTGGCCATATTAAACCCCCAATTCGTCCACCATCTGTTTCAGTTCTTTCGCCAGATTTTTCATAAGATTCTCAATGGCCGCATATTTTGCAGCTAGGCATAGACACGAACCATGCTCCCGAAAAGTGCACTCCTCGCTACCATCAGGCGGCATAACGTGGCAAAGCACGAAAATGCAACGCTCCGCGCCAACACAATCAAAATTAAGCTGAAACTCCCCCTCGTATATGTTGGCGCAGACGTTCGCTGTTTTCGTGTTTTTTGTGGTCATACTAAAACCTCTTTCCACCATGCCGGTGAGCCCGGGTTTGATTCATCTGGTGCTTGGCAACAATCGCCTCGGCCACGCGCAGCTTCCGGAACTGGGCGTAATCCATAATCCGGATCACCACATCGGCCAGCTCAGCCTCGACACCGGAAAACTCCGGAACCTTGTCGTCCGAAGGATTCCCGTTGCGCATGGCTTCCAGCGCCTCGGAAAGCTCGCTGTGCATCAGGGCGATCATCTCGGCGTCATTCTTGGCTTCCGGCTTCTCATACCATCCCTTTGCCCGCGCCGTCTCATGAACGTCGTGCTGTAGATCCCGCCACGCCGTCACAAAATGATAATCGTCAATGTCTTCTCTCATTACTCAACCCTCCGGACATAGTTTTGGCAGGCGTGAACGTCGCCGGCAGGATTTAGGTCGCAGCCATCCTCACCAACTCCGCACGTATCACACAAATTTGGAAAATTCGGACGCATCTGCTCATCCGTCCGGATCGCTCCCGGCAGCTGTCCCAGCTTTTCAGTTTTCGTGTTTTTTGTGGCTGTCCTCTGACCTCCGTCATCTGTCATCTGAACCTCTACCCCCAGCTCCACCAGCCTCCGCAGAAACCGCCCCTTATAGATTTCAAAATCAGGCTCACAGCAAATCTCAACCGGAACCGGCTTCGGCTTTATGCTGGGGTGATCCAGAAACCACGGTTCGGGTGGCGGCCCCATCAGCTGATCGCGCTCCGTCATCAGCAGGCGGTTATCGATACCGACAATCCAGTTATCGATCTCACACGCTTCCTCGAACGGCAGCATCCGCATGGGAACCAGATCGGCCGCTTCATGCACCGCCGCCATGATCTGATCTTCCATGATGGAAAACTCCGGAAACTGTTTCTTCACCGGCTTCGGCATATCTCCGATGTATGCCTCGGCGGCATCGTGCAGCAATGCCCGCAGTGCGAACCGCGGCGGAACATGCTGGCTCGCCAGTACGGAATGGTGCGCCACGCTGTAAAACTGCTTTGTGTGTCCATTGAACCGGCACTGGTGCGCCAGCGAATGCGCAATATCCAGCCAGCACACATCTTCAGCGCGCGGATTCATCACATCGAATTTCCGCCCGGTAAACGTCTGAATCCAGCTCATTTTCCACCGCCCGCCGACATCATTGGCAGCACAACCTTCGTTCCAAGCCGCTGCGAAAACTCATCTGCAACCGACTGCATCGTCTCGCCTTCCTCCAGCGTATAGCGGCCCATCGGAGTCCCTGAAAACAGATGAACCAGCACCAGCTCATTCTCCTTAACCGGATCAATCACAAACCGCTCCCGCTCAATCTGCTCTTCGAATGCCCCCAAACAACTCCGTACAATCAAATCCTTACAGTTCATCGCATCTCCTTTTTGGTTTTTCGTGGCTAAATCCTCACGCCCGACTTCGGCGCATAAAACCGGCACATCGTTACCACACCGGCCTTCCGCGCCTTCTCCTTGCACTGGTAAGCCATGTCGCACTTACCGCACAAATCACCCTTAAAAATCCGCTTCACATCATCACCGTGCATCATCACCGTTATTCCTTATTGTTTATCTGATCCGCCAAGCCCCAAACGTCGTGTCATCAATCTTGCAAACCGTGAACGTCCTTCCGGCAAAGCGCGGACGGTTCACATAGCCAATCACCCGCGACCGGTCGGTATTGAAAAACAGCACATGCTGGCCGACGGCGCAGGCGTCCAGATCGGCGTAGGCTTTCTGCCGGATATCCGCCGACTCCTTTGTCCGCTGCCAGTGCATCGACTTGCGCGGAATCGGCACGATGTCGGTAATCAGTTCGCTGGTTTTCATGACTCAACGGCCTCCTGAAGTGTTGAAAGAAACGAATCTTGAACCGATCCATCCCGGCGGATTTCTTCAAAAAGCTCATCCGCACGCGCCTCTTCACCAGTCCACTTGTTCGGCCAGGTGTTTGCATCAATAAGCCGCACAATCGCCTCAAACTCTTCGCCATCAATAAGGATGACAGTCGGTTTACCTTCTGCATTTGCCGCCGTATTGATTCGCCCCTGAATGCTCATGATCCGATCCAGACCCCAGCGTCTGGCCTCCATCGTAAGCGGCCCCATTCTGTTAGGGTTTTTCACCAGCTCTCCGGATTTAGTCAGTTCGCGGCCTGTCTTGCGCAACCGCTGGTGCGGCTTCTTCAAGTCCGCCCACAGCGGCCGCAATTCCATAAGTGGTTGGAGATATTTCCACTCATCATTTTTAAGCAGCTGTTCCAGCGCTACATCACGGCTGGCCAGATTGCAACCGACGCACCCGGTACGGCAGTTCACTTCTTCAGCTTCTTCTCCGCCGTAGGCATCCGCCACCATTTCAGTCGGCCATCCGTTCATAGGCGCATAGTTTCGCAGCCATTTCCAAACCAGACAAACGCGCCAATGCAGCAGCGGAGCCAGCGTGTCGGCAACGTTCTCCGGCGTTGAAATCTGAAACCATCCCTGTCCGCACTCTGCGTTGTCTTTAGAACAGGACAGCGAAATACGCGCATCGCGCTGGGCGCTCTCTCCAATCCTCACCCCGGTCAACATCAGCAACTTTTCTCCGGTGCTCTCGCGCAGATCGGCCAGCGCCTCCATCATCGGCTCAATCTTCATCTGAGCCGTGCACCATCTGAACGTGTTCGACGGCGGAGGAACCCCGCGCCCGAGCATGTATACAAAATACCGATCCTCCATCTTTGGAAGCACAACCTGCGTCCGGATCGTCATCCCATCCACCTTCATAGAATCAATCTTCGCGAACATCTGCATCGCGGAGTTTTGAAGCGGCGGCAACTCCATCCGAGTATCCGCATAAAGCACCGTCAGGCTCTTCGGTTTCGGAACCTTTCCGGTGAGAATCAACTGGATAACCAGCGTCAGCGTTGCGGTTGAATCCTTCCCAGCGCTGTAGGCGATCGCCCAGTGGTTATAATGCGGCCCATACACGCACAGGCTTTGAATAGTCTGCTCAATCGCCTCGGTCATCGTCTGGCGCTCTCCATCAAAAAGCGTAGGTTGATAGCTCATGCCGCCACCTTCAATTTAACGGCTGCCTTGCCAGCAAAAACACTCTCGACAAAATCCCGCACCTTCTTCGACGGATTGCTGTTCTTGACTCCGTAGCACTGCGTAACGATCTTCCGTTTCGGATCGTAAGCCGCCGCCACAAAGGCTTCTTCCGGACGGCTGGATTGATGCACAAAAACCACGACGCATTCTCCGCGCGCCACCCGATCCGCATACTGGCCAAGACAATTGGCCATTCCTTTGCCTTCATCCTTGAACTCTTGTTCGGACTGCGGAATTACGATTCGGTACGCTCCGTCATTCCGCGCAAGCCTGCTCCACTTTTTAGCGATGCCCGCAAGCTGGCGGTTCATTTCAGCAAACTTGACGGCATTCTCGGCGCGAATAATGGCGTCTATCCGATCCTGCACCGCCTGCCGTCGGTCGTTAAAATTCTTCGGGAACGAAACCTTAGTGTCCGCCAAATTGAGATCCAGCTTTTGACAGTTGTGCAGATAATCCGTGTACTGACTCCGCGACATACCGCGCTTGTTGATGTATCGCATCGCCTTCTGTGCGCAAATACTGCGCGGCAAACAGTACCCATGAAACCACTGGCGAATGCCAATCTGTTTGCTGGCCTCTCCAAAGGAAATCCCCTTGCTGTACGCCTTCAAGATCACAGGAACATTGAAATGTCTGTTGTTACGGATCGCGTCCACATTCCGACTGAAAAACTGGCGGAACTGCCGGTCAACCTTCAGCTTCAAAACCAGCGACAACTTCGTGCATAACCGGCCAAGCCCGCATTTGGAAAGAAACTCGATCTCCGGATGCTCCCGGTACACTTTCAGGTAATCCAGCAGATGCCCGTTTTCCGGAGTCCACGCCGACCACTTGAACCGGCGCGTCTTTTTCAGCAGTTCATGATTTACCACCGGCGCATTGATCTTAAACATACATCGCCGTTTGTAGCCTGCTACTTCCCAGCGCCCCCGGTAGTCCCATCCTCTCGACTGACCAATTCCTTCTGGCGACCAGTCCACGACATACCCGGCAATCATCACATGCGCCACATCCCTGATTAGAATATGCGGATCGTCAACACTCGCCCGCGCGACTTCTTTTACCAACGGCTGCTGAGTGTTGCGCTTCGCCTTCACCGCCACCGTCCGGATCTGCACGTCGGAACCGTTTTGAACCAGCCAGTGATAAAACCGGTTACGATTCGGCTCTGTACCGCCGGGCCCGAAGCCTCTCTCGCGGTCAAACTCCAGAATACGCTTCACCGCCTTCGCGGTGAGCGGCGCATATTCCTGATGAGTGCGCTTCACCGTTTCACCGCCTTCTTTACCGACTTCACTTCATCAACTGAAAACAGCTCCAGAATAATCGGGCCAGGCGGAATTTTCGGCTCTTCCGGTTCTACAGGCGGATGTTCCTTGGCTGGTTTTGCCGGTTTTGGCTGTTTCTTCACGCCTCCCGGCACCTTGCCGCCGGATTTCTTCTTCGGCTCCTCAATGAAATCCTCTTCAAAGAAGTGGATAATCCAGCCGAACACCGTCGCGTCATCCACGCAAACGCAGTTTCCGCCCTTGGCCAACTTCTTGGCCTCATCCGTTGCATACTGCACGGCACCGGACAGCGTCTTCTTGCCAGCGTTGATCTTCTCCGCCAGCCACACGGAAGCATTCTGATTCAGATAATCCAGAATCCGCTGCTCGGTCTGGTTATCTGCTTTCAGCTTCAGCTTAGAAACCAATTCGACGCTCATTTCTCGCCACCAATCGACTGATCCAAAACCGCCTGATATTGCTCGAGGTTCATCAGAATTTCGCGCGGATGGTTTTCGACCACAGGCCCGATAACTGCCCGCTGTTCCAGCATATCCATCAGACGCGCGGCGCGGTTGTAACCGACCTTCATCTTGCGTTGCAGAATAGAGGTCGATGCCCGCATGGTTTCGCTGATTGTCCGGACGGCCTCCAGAATCTGTTCCTCGCCGATCTCTTCGCTCTGTTCCTTCTTGATCTCGGCCTCTTTGGCGACGTCACAGAATGAAAATTCATATCCGGCATAACCGCGCCCTTGAATGATTTCTTTGTCGCGCAACATCGCGACCACGCGACCGGCCATTGAACCGGACAGTTTGAGCGGTTCAACCATCAGAGCAGTTTCCAGCATTCCTTCGGTGACAACTTCATCATCCGGACGCTCTTCATCCAGATAGGCTTCCAGCACGGCGCTCGCCTTTTCAATCAGGCTGGTACCCGGTTCGGTTTCCATGATCACGGCAAATTCACGCTGGTACCCATTGGCTGGCATTTCATCTTCCGAAATCAGCTCCCCGTCCAGCGACTCAATCCGCACCAGACCCGCTTCGAAATCGGTAATCAGACGCACTTCGGCTTCGACGGACTCCGTCTTGTTGTGGAACCGGCGAACCAGCGGTGCCAAATCCTCTTCGAGGGTTTTAATTTCGCCCTTGCGGGTAGAGGTATAGCTGCGTATTTCATCGTTCAGCTCCATCACTCTGAACTGCTTTTCATTAATCTGCTCGGCCATATCCAGCAACCGATCATCCGCAATCCGCTGCGGAATCATCTTCATCACGATCTGTGAATCGACAAACGTCTTCACCGCATCGACTGGCTGATCCGGCTGTTGCATCGCTTCACCCGTAACCCGTACCGCTTCCTCAATCGCACTTTCCTTTTTCTTCTTTGCCATAACCGTTTCCTTTCAGTTCGGGCGCGGCTTCATGCCCGCCCTTAAATGGGTGCAGGATCAGCCTGCTTTCAGCTCGCGCACTTCAAAAAAGCCCGCCAGATCGGGATAGGTTTGCATCGCCCAGCGAGCCAGCCGTGAGGTCACATTATTATTCAGCTTGAACCCGTCGCGGCCTTCCTTGAGCGCCCGGTTGAACCGAATGTATTCACAAACCGCCTTCGCCCCGTACCGCTTGCAACCCCGGTCTTTCAACACCCGCGCCAGTCGCACAAACTCCCCGCCAATCCGCTCACCCTCTGCCGACTTAATCCACGCCCGAAAACCCTCTTCGGTAGTCAGCTCCTTGCAACGGTTCAAATTCACGCGGCGGCAACTCAAAAAATCCATCTGTTCAGTCATGGCTTCCCCCTTGGCTTCTTGGCGTCTTAGCGGTCAAAAACTGTTGTCGAAAATCTTCATCGCCTGATCGCGCAGGCTCTCCATCGCCAGCATCTTGCGGTGAAGTTCCAGCGCGTCCGGACACTCCGCACCGTCATCAAACGCAACGTGCGCATGGGTGGTTTTTAGATCGTCAATCTCGGCCTCGATCTGGTGGACAATCCGTTTCTCGCGGCGGCTCATATCTGCCCGCCCAGACAAAGGCCGTACAGCACACCAAGAAAAACCAGCGAAACCACCATGCCGACTCGCTCGATCCGTCGCTCGCGCAGCATCAGACTCACATCCAGCAACGCATCCACGCTGCGGTTCATTTCAAGCTGTCTTTGATTCGGTCGGTACATACGGTCTCCTTGGTTTTTGGTCTAAAATCTACGGTCTGCGCTCTGTGGAACTGGCTGCCTAGTAATCGGATCACAGCCAAACTTTCCGGCATACCACCGGCGAAACTCTCCCGTCTCTTCCAGCTGCTCGACTCGGTGAACATGGCGTCTGTGTACCGGACGTTGTGGCTCTGCGTCTTTCATCGGAATCCTTTCAGCCCCGTTCCAAACTGTTGGCTCTCTGTTCATCGCCCTCCAGAAAATCGAGCATATCGGCAACCCGATACACCGCTCCGGCCTGATCGGCATCGCCCAGCTTCTTCTTGCGAACATCGCCACTACCCACCAACCGGTTCAACGCCGTCGCCGACACCCCAAACAGCGACCGGATATCGTTCGCCGTCGCCCAAAGCGGCACCACCGCCGTCTTCAATTCAAACGTGCTGATCTCCGAGCTCACCGAGCACCGCCATTCACAAAATGCGTATGCAGAAAACAACGCTTCTCAATTCGGGATGTAGAGCATCCGCACACCTGACACGGCCCCATCTTCGCCGCCTTCTTTTCGCGCTCTTCCGTCATCAGTTTTCCGTCATCAGTTTTCATACGTTCCTTTCAAAAAAGCGCCGTGGAGCGCCCTGTTATCGATTGCCACGGCTCAACCGTAGGATTTTGGAGCTGAATTTATAGCGGCCAGCCCCACGCACAGAGCGCATCACGTCATGCTTCGCCGCCAGTGAGCGTTTCACCAAAGGCCCGCATCCGCGTTGTCCGGTCTGGACTCGACGATATCGCCGTGCGGACGGCGTGGCCTGCATTCCTGCTTTGAAGCGGACACCGACTTCCTCCGGTGTTCCTGAAATCTTGTTGTGAACCATTGCGCTCATGGGTTTTGTCATTTTGATGGTGCTGGTTGCCGCACTTCCATCGCCCCACACTTCGACGTGTGCTTCTGATCAAAAAAATAGACCAGTGCGGTACGGACAACAGAACTGCGGTTTCCGTTATGAACTGGCCGGTTTCGTTCAACTTCGATCTGCTCATTCAGTTCATCGGGAATATCAATAGTAATAATCATTTTGCTCTCCACACTTTCGTTTGTGATGCATTTCTTTTGCCACACCTCCGCGTGTGTCGTCAATATGTTTTTAATAAAAATCTCTATACTTTACACAAAAGCATGTGTTTACTTCGATTTGTGCAAAGGAAACGACGTTATGAAAATAACAAAACACCTTCTAAAATGGCTTCACGATGAGTTTGATCGACGGAATTTTACCTATGCCGAGCTGGCACGCCGAGGTAACACCAACTATCAAAATTTCCAGAGATTACTGCATGGAAAAACGACCGATATCACTCAGGTCATGGAAGATGCTATTTGCGAGGCATTCAACATCACTCCGGAAGAACTATTGCACATTTCCATGAATCACCGTGGAGCTCCAGAGAAACAAGATTCATCCATGCCAAATTCCCGTGTTCCGCGCAACCCAGAACTTGCCCGCCTCTTCCAATGGCTGGAAAATGATGCTTGCCCGGATCAGATCGCCGCCGTGCTCGCCACGGCCCGCGCCGTCGGCTGCCCAAACGGATCCACGAACAGCTCACGCTCTGGAACGGGTTCATCCCCATCCGCTGCCAAGGTCGCTTAATGCTCGTGAAAGGATGACTTCCATGAGAGAGCGCAAATTTTTTATTTACCGGAATTTCTATGACGAAATCAAACCGCATGATGTCGTCGTTATTCAGTCCGATGAAAAACACTTTGGAGCAATGCACCACGAACGCGGCTTTCTTACCTTCCGCCATGATGGGGTGCTTGAATACGTCAATACGCCGGAAGAGCTCTCTGCCCGCTTTGAACAGATCGAACAGAATCCACCACCACCTCTAACGCGTCGCATCATCAAACACAGAAACCCAAGTGAACTTCCGGAAATCTGTTTCACTGGATTCAAAAGCGAAGATAAAAAAGAACTGATCGAAACTGCTCGCCGGAAGTTCCACGTCGCCTCAAACGTCACAGGAAATCTGGTATATCTGGTTTGCGGATTTAGAGCTGGGCCTTCAAAAGTTGCAAAAGCCTCGGCACAGGGAGTTCATCTCATCACCGAAGATGAATTCAGGTTCATGATTTCAAATTAGAAGGATATCACCATGGCCAAAACAGTCGAACAGCAGCTCAGACAATGCAAACGGTGCCGGATGCAAACCATCCACTACCGCAATAACAAACAGATCAGCTGGCTCATGCACTTGGTGCTTACCCTTTTCACCGCCGGAGCATGGCTCGTGATTTTTGTATTCATCAGCATAATCCACATTTTCACCAAACCGCTTGCTGGAAAATGGACATGCTCCCGGTGTGGCCGATAACCTATAAACCACCTATCAACGCACCCCCGCAAAACATAGCGTTTATAGGCTTAAAATATTAGAATTTCCCGCATTTCACCCGCTTACTCGCCGTTCGATTCCCCCCGCCTCCACCATTTTTACCCAATAGTTATTGGGTTTTTTGGTGTTTCCTATCAACGGTTTATTAACGTGACATTGTGCGACAACATATTAATTATATTAACCGATGGCTATTTTTAAACAGGCGCAGTCACGGTTCTGGTGGATTTCGATCTATACCGGCAAGGGCAAGCCGCGTAAATACATTCCAACCGGTACTGATGATGAGAATGTTGCCCGCGCGATGGAGTCAAATCTTAAAGCAGCCATGCGCGGGAATCTTCCGCGAACACGTTTCATGCAGGCCGTTGATGCCGTGATGGGATGGGATGAGTCCGGAGCGGCTGGTTTGCCAGTGTCCGATCTTTGGACGGTCTACCTTCAAACGAAGCCACGCGCCGGGGCCGATACGATCCGCCGCCGCCGATATTTGTCAGAGGCTTTTTGTAAATGGATTGCGGCAGAATGTCCGTCGGTCAGGTTTTTGCACGATGTAACCCCTCAGCATGCCTGTGCGTTTGCGGACCAGCTGGCGAGCTGCGGCAACGGTAAGACCCAAAACAATCGCATCGGGAATTTGAAAACTGTTTTTTCAGCGGTGGCCGCCCGCGCGAATCTGCGGAGTAATCCGTTCAGCTTTGTTGGCCGCGCCGATCAGAGTGATGCCCGCCACGGTCGCGCCTTTACTCCGGATGAACAGATTGCTTTGCTGGCCGAATGCAAGAAGGCTGGCCGGCAGTGGTATGAAATCAGCATGACGTCACTTTATACCGGGCTCCGGCTGATCGATCTGGCAAATCTGCAATGGTCGGAGGTTATGCCGGATCACATTGCGCTGACGCCTTCCAAAACTGCCCGCCACGGAATTACTGTGCGGATCCCGCTACATCCAAAAATCCGGAAGTTGCTGGATGCTTTGCCGCGCACGGGTTTGGCGGTGTTTCATGAACTGAACCGGTTTTACCTGACTGGAAGGAAAAAGAGCGGCTACATGGATATCATCGCCAAAGCAAAGATTAAACCGAACGATGCGGTGCTTTCATTCCACTGCTGGCGGCATACGTTTAGGACGCGGCTGGCCGCGGCGGCAGTACCTCAGGAAATTGCGATGAAGCTGGGCGGATGGACGAATGAAAGTACGGCCGAGATTTATAATCACGATTTTACCCAACTGACGAAGGCGATTGAGTCGTTGGATTAAACCGGATTTTAGAAGTTCTGAATAATCACCTCATCGCGTGTTTTTTCACGGCTGGCGGTGCTGCGACCGATTGAATATTTCAGGCTTACCTTTTGGATTGTGAATCCGTCAAATATGCGACGGACTTCCGGATGATCGTTAAGAGACAGGATGAATTTTCCTTTGATCCCGGCGAGTGTTTCGCGCACACGCTGAAAGTCATTCGGCCCGAACGGTACGGCATACCCAGCTGTTTCATAATATGGCGGATCGATGTAAAAAAAGGTGTGCGGCCTGTCATAGCGCTTGATGCACTCGCAGGCGTCCATATTTTCGATGTAGACTCGGCGCATCCTCCAGTGGATCTCCAGAAGCCGTTCCTCCATATCGGTGATTCCAAGCGGCCCGCCTCCGGTTGTAGAGGTTCCAAACGTACGGCCTTCAACTTTTCCGCCGAACGAATGACGTTGGAGATAGAAATACCGTGCTGCCCGCTGGATATCTGTCAGGGTGGTTATATCTTTGCGGGTTTCGATCTCGAACAGTTCCCGGCTGGTCACGGCGAACTTGTAGTAGCGAAGGAATTCCTCGAGGTGGTTTTGAAGCACACGCCAGAATGTCACCAGCTCGCTATCTCGATCATTGATTACCTCGCTGGTTGACGGTTCTTTATTGAAGAGAACCCAGCAGGCTCCACAGAACGGCTCAACATAGCACGTATGCTCAGGGATTTTCTGAACGATGGTGGCAGCTAGGCGACTTTTTCCGCCCTGATAGTTCAATACACTTTTCATCACGATTACCTTTCTGCTACCTTGCGCGGGTCTCTGACATCCGACTGGGGTAGCGATTCATTTCGTGACGGTGTTTGCTCATCGTCGGTTCGGGCGGCTGTAACCGCTCGGCCTGCCCCGGTCACTTGCGTGCGGGGCTTAAAATTGTCTTAAAATTAATCATTACGGATCATTAAATCTTAACTGGGTTTTTGCGAAGCAGCTCTTTACAGGCTTCCTCGATTTCGCGCGGGTTCTGGTAGTCGTGATAAACGGCCCCTGTCCATTCGCGTAAATCAAGAAAGCGGTTGTGGCATATACGGCTTCCGGCCTCGGAGCAGATCACGGCATTGGGGCTTGATTTTACAAACCGGCGAAGTCCGGAAGCGGAGCGCAGCATTAAACCCAACTGGCCCAGGTTGTACGTCCAGAAATCCAGCATCCGGACACAGTGGTCGTAGCTTTCCTGAATATCGTCCGTGCTGAAAAATACCGACAGGTCATAGAAATGAGCCCAGCGTTTGTCTGGCTGTTCGGCCTGCCACGTCTGTACATCAGCGACAGGAAAAGGCCCCTGCCATCCCTTGCCTTCCAGTGCTTCGAAATACACCCGCTCACCCGCTTCGTCCTCGAACCAGATAAAGATATGGTTCGGAACGTCAAAAAGCTTCTTGGACGAAAATATCCAACTCAGCGGGGCTGTAGCGCGGATGATTACCGCCGCGACCTTTGAGTCGCCGTGCGTTGCTCCCAGCCCGATTTTAAGCAGCTTCATTTATGGCGCATCCTTTACATCGGGAGTTGATGCGAGAGCTTTAAGCGTCACCAGTACGGATAAGATGGGCGCAAGGCCAATAACCAACCATTGCGGCCAACACATGCCCGCCATCTTTTCAGGGGTCAGAGACTCCAGCGATGGGAGCAAAGGGGTTAAAAAACCGATTCCAGCATACATGATGAGCTTGGGGCTGATTTTCATTTCTTTCCCCATTTCCATTCCCATGGGCCGATCTTGACATGGCCTTTACGTTCCCATGTCACTTCAACACCGGCCTTGCATCCGAAAAACACGATCAGAGCGACCGCTAAGATCGTCATTGGAAGCCAGTCCATCATGTGCGTTAGAAAGTTCATTTACCGACAGCCTTCGCAGAATCACAATGCTTGACGTATGAATCAATGCCATCCCTCACCACGGCAACAAGCGACGTGCAGATGATCGCGCAACAGGTGATAATCGCAAAGGCCGCAGGGACATTAACCCTTGGCTTCTTGCCATCATCTTCCAGCTTAGTAACACGTCCGTTTGTCTTTTTAGTCTGCTCAAGAATCTGTCCGAGTTTTTCATCAAGTATGGCCAAGGTCACGTCGCCGCCGCCTAAACGATCTTCAATCCTTAGTATCCGGTCGTGTTCACTACATGGTGTCATTGTCACGGGTCTTTCTGTGGTTACGGCCCGACGATGGGCACGGTTGTTGTGTTTCCGTTTGCTTCGATATTGGTTTCAAAAAGAGGGGCGTTGCGGTTGTAGGTGCAGGATGGCAATGTCAGCGCGACGCAGACCATCACCACGGCGGAGATCATCCGTAGTGACATCTCACGGCATCCGATTTCATCCATCACGTCTGGTTCTGATTTGAATTTTTTCATTGTGCGTTCCCCTTAAATAAAAATTTACCGCCGCCAGCCAAAGACTGTTGACTGTCAATACGAGTTGTATTTCATACTTTTCTGTACGCTTTGCTCACCTGAGCGACGGCGGTAAATCTGTAGCAGCGGAATGGCGGATAGAATCATCCCGGTCATCAGGCCGCCAAGTCCGGCGAGCGTATGCACCGGCCACGCGATGAACGGAAAGAACGCTTTTGAAAATAACGCATCCGTTATCAGAACAAGCCCGAGCGCTGGAAGAGGCGGTAAGGATAGGCGGCGGATGACGCATAGAGAAAAAACCGATGTCTTGCGTTCCTGCCATGCAATCAGTCCGAACAGTGCAAAAAGCAACGGGCTTGCTCCGCACAGCCATGCTCTGGATGGCATCAGCGCAGTTGCATAAATCCATACCGCACACAAAGCCGCAGGCAGCGCGTGAACGATCAGAAACGCGGATGCCCGCCGCCCTAATCCGTACAGCAGATTAATCAGCACGACAGAGTTTACGATCACATGCGTCGCAGAGCCGTGCGCAATCAGGCAGGCCGCAAACCGATATGCATCATGCTCGCCGGTGCGAACAGCCAGCGCGGCGGTCATGCCCGGAACCTGGCATTGCACAGCAAAAACGATCAGCAGAAACGCCGCAAGAAAAATGGCAACGGCGTTCCGCTTCATTCTGCGGCTCCGTTAATACCGGCCTGCAATGCGGCGGCTGAGAAATAGAGGAAGGCATCTTTAACCTGCCCCTGCGGGGTGTATGCCCCATTGGATGACGCAAACTCCAGTCCGGCGGCAGCGGGGCCAAAGGTTGCCCGCACCACGTCTGGCGACACCGGAATTTCTAATCTAGTTCTAAAACGCTCGATTGATACGGGGAATCCATTGAGGCTCCACGCATGACCTTTTGGTAGCTCAAAAATTACATGGCAAACCCACGTCTCCGCGTTGGTCGTGACAACCTCTGTATCGACTTGCTGGCTGACCGTATTGGTCTCAACCGTGTTGCCTTCAAACATGCCATTGGTTGTCACCAGCACGGTCTCAACCCACGTAAAAACGTGATTCGTTGATATAACCTGAGCGCGGTATTCAACCGACTCGACCGATAACTGATCGGAGCGCACGGTGATTGTCTGGTTAGTGAATACCAGCTCTTGCGCCGAGCAAATTGCCGACATCAGTAAAATGGTCATGAGTGCTTTTTTCATAGTTCTCCTTATGGTGCGGCGAAGCTAAGGCCGTTGGTTGTACAAACGATTTTCCATCCGTTGGTGAAAACAATTTCAGACACGCCCGTCATGCGGTTGCTGTTCATGTTCAGAACAGGCACATGGAGTTTTACTTGCCCGGCGATGGCGGGTGAGGATGTTGCCGACGCGCGGAAAAATCCCTGCGACCCGAGTCCGGAGGTATTAACGGTTGCCCTGTATGATCCTGAACCGATATTGGTGATTGTTGCAGATGCCGCAACCCATGTTCCGCTGACCAGATTGGTTGTGACGCTGATGACTGGATTCGAAACGATATTCTGCGCGTAAAGGTTAAGCGTCGCATTGGTTCCAGTGAGCGTCAGGCTCTGGATTTCAACAACGCTCATGCCGGATTCTAGCGAGAGGATGTTGTCATTAAACCGTGTTCCGAGCGTAGCGCTATCGGCGGACTGCGTGAAATTCACCCCTTTCCACGCGCCAGAGCCGACTAACGTATAGTTTCCCATTTCGAGCTTATCTGCTTTGACTGTCTTGGACGGATCAGCCGCGTAGGTCGCAAGCCCGCTGTCCGCATGATTTTCAGATGCGGTCTTAGCGGCATCGACGTAGCGCTTGGAGGTCATGTCATCCGGATTTGCTTCTGCATCGGTACGCCGCAGGCCGGCAACGTACTTGGCCGCTGCCGCCTCGGAAAGATTTTCATAACCGACCAGAGTGACTGCGGACACGTATAGACCGGCGGTTGATCCGGGGAATGGATCTCCAGCAGTGATTTTAAGTTGTGCGTTGGTGCCGTAGTATGGATATTCCAGCACATTGGTTCCTGCAAGCAGCTCTCTGGTTTCCGGCGTTCCGTTTTGCGATGAGTACGAGCTGACTGCATAACGAGCGACTCCGTTGCTCTGCACTGGCGATAGCAGATACTGCCCAGTGAGCAGTAGAATTTCATTTGAGGCAACTAGGCTTCCGGTCGTAGTCCATCCCGTCCACGTTGAGTTGTTGGTTACGGTGATCGGATTATTGATACGCACCGCGTTGCTGTAGGTGACTCCAACCTCACCCCAACTGGTGATCTTCCGGTCGAGCAGGATTCCACCGAAGGCATCGGTACCGGCTGTCAATCGGGTGATTACCGGCAAGGCAACCGGATCGTCCTCAATCCAATTCGTTTTAAGGACACCCGCTAACGTGATCCCATCCGAGGATACAACAACGCTCTCGGCCCCGTTTTTGCGGTATCGAGCAACCGCATTTCCGTTCTCGTTGGCCAACTTGTAGATTAAGTTCGCGTCGGCGACGGCATTATTTCGATACATGCGGTACATCACGCCGTTTGTTGATCGATGCATGAACGCGTTATAATCTTCGCTCCAAATTAGATTTGAGCTTCCGGACAATTTTCCCGCCTGATTGATCTGGACGATTCCTTCTACTCCGGAGGCTGTCGGATTGGTTTGCAATGCAGTAATCTGACTGACCATCTGCGTAACTACGGCGGTTACCTGTTCAGAAACCTGAG
>CAZSSI010000014.1:0-12837 GCA_964609345.1 uncultured Verrucomicrobiota bacterium
AAACGAACGAAACGGATATCTGCCTGTCGATCAACCTCGACGGAACCGGAACCTACTCGATTGAAACCGGCGTGCCGTTTTTCAACCACATGCTCGAACTGCTTTCCAAACACTCCCTGATCGACATGGACATCAAAGCGTCCGGCGACATTCAGGTGGACTATCACCACCTGATCGAAGACGTCGGTCTGGCGCTCGGACAGGCTTTTAACGAAGCACTCGGTGAACGGCGCGGCATCAACCGCTACGGCTTCTGGCTGCTTCCGATGGACGATGCGCTCGCCAGCGCCGAAGTGTCGCTCGATCTCGGCGGACGCCCCTATCTTGTCTATGAGATTTCCAATAAAAAAAATCTGATCCGCGATTTCGACACCGACATTCTCGGCCACTTCTGGCGTTCGTTTTGCGACACCGCCAAACTGAATCTGCACATCGACCAGAAATACGGCGAAGACCTGCACCACGCCCACGAAGCAGTTTTTAAAGCCGTCGCCCGCGCTCTACGAATGGCCTGCACCGCCGATGAGCGCGCCCTCGACGCCCTGCCGTCGAGTAAGGGGAAAATTTAACGCCCTGCCAACTGTCCGCAGGCGGCGGCGATGTCGTCGCCGAGAGAATAACGCAGTGTCACTTTAAATCCGGCGTGCTTCAGTTCGTCGCTGATGGCTTTGCGCACCTCTTCTGAAACCGGCTCAAACTGCGCGCCGGGATGCGGGTTAAACTGAATCAGATTGATGTGCGCGTTGGTGCCGCGCAGAAAATCAATCAGAGCCGCAACATCTTCCGGCCCATCATTGACGCCTTTCAGGAGGAGCACTTCCACCATAAATTCCTTGAGAATCGGAAAAACGGATGTAAGTTTTTCTAACGTATAAACTTTGGCAACCGGCATGATCCGCTCGCGGATTTCCTGCCGTGCGCTGTGCAGGCTGAGCGCCAGCCTTATTTTTGGAAAGCGCTCGGCGAAACGCGCCATCGCTTCAGGAATGCCGGCGGTGGAAACCAGCAGGTGATTGTCGGAGAGATTAAAGAATCGTGGGTCGCGCAAGGTTTCCAGACACCGGAAAAGGTTCTCTTCGTTGCGAAGTGGTTCACCCATTCCCATCACGACGACATTGCGGAGCGTCCGCCCTTCTTCGCGCAGAAGCCGTTTGGCGAAAAGAACCTGATCGAGCATTTCGGCGGCGGTCAGATTGCGGATAAAACCAAGTTTACCGGTGGCGCAAAACGGACAGTCAGCAGCACAACCAACCTGCGAGGAAATACAGAGACTCGTCCGACCCGATGCGATTCGTAAAATGACCGCTTCGATCTTGTGCCCATCCGATGTCCGAAGGGCCAGCTTAGTTGCACCGTCGGTTTTAGAGTCGTGCCGCTCAACCATCTCCAGAGATCGAAATTCAAACTTACCGTTTAGCTCCGGCGCTTTCTTCAGACATTCTTCGATCGGCAGAGCTTTTTTGAAAAAGGCAGTGCGGAAAAGTTTCAGGCGGTGTGGTTCCCGGCAGAGAGCTTCGAGGGCATTGATGTCGTAAATAGAATTCATTTCAACCACAGATTAGAGCTACCCACGAATTACACGAATCAACACGAATATAGAAACCGAATTCGTGAATATTCGTGCAGATTAGTGGGTAAGAATTCAATAGCAAGCAGGGTTAGAGGAGAACGCCCTGCGGCGCTTCTTCGTCGTCGCGCCACCAGCGTCCGGGTTTGGCATCGATGTATTGCACCGATTTGGTGGTAAGGCGATTGCCTTTGGCTTTGGAGCCTTTGACAGCCAGGTCTTTGATTTTAAAGAACTGCTGATGAATCCGCTGGCCCTTGGCGGGACGGTAACGGAGATAGAGTTCGTCAGGACAGCCTTCCTGCCAAAAGATGATTTTGGAACCTTCGGGCGCGATCTGGTAGTCGCGGTTCATAATGGTGCCGCCGAAGGTGAAGCGTTTGATGTAGGTTTCACGTCCGTGTGCGTAGACACAGGTCATTTCGCGGTCGCGGTCAAAAATCGCGTTGTAAAGCAGGTTGCCGTCAACAAACAGTTTTTCCGGCGGCGGAACCATCTGGTAACGGCCGTCGTCCCAGACAAAAATCAGTTTATCGAGCGACGAGCATTTCAGGAGCGACTCGCCTTTGACCGCCGTACCAACAAAGTGGCTTTCCATGTCGTGCTGAATATGGAGTTCGGTAGCCGTCAGTTCGCGGATCTCAATTTCTTTGAACGTTTTCACCTCAGTCAGGCGGGGATAGCGGTCTTTGTATTTTTTGATGAGTTCTTTGAGGTAGCGGGTGGCGTACACCGTCAGGCTTTTGAGGTTTTTCTCCACTTCGTCGAGCTCGGTAAGGATTTTTTCGAGTTCCTCTTTATTCTTGCTCATGTCGAAGAGCGAGATGCGCTTGATCTGAATGGCGAGCAGCATTTCGATATCGTCAGAAATAACCGGACGGCGGAGCAGTTTCTTGAACGGCTCAAGGCCGTCCACCACAGCCTGATGAACCGTTTCGTAGGTTTTGCACTGTTCAATTTTCTTATAGATGCGGTTTTCGACGAATATCTGTACGAGCGTCTTCGTGTGAAAGGCGTCGAGCAGTTTGTCCTTTCGCAGGTTGAGTTCCGCTTCCAGAATCGTTAGCAGTTGTTTCGTATTCAGGTGCAGAATTTCATCCACCGTCATTTCGACGGGGCGATTGTTGCGAATCACCACAATACGGCTGGTGATGGCCGTTTCGCAGGCGGTGAAAACATAAAGCGCCTGCTTGACCTGTTCCGGGTCGGCTCCGACCGAAAGTACCAACTCGATCTCGACGTTTTCGGCGGTGAAATCGTTGATGGCACGCACAGCCACTTTTTTCTTCCGCACCGCTTCTTCGATGGAGGTGGTAAGCGATTCGGTGGTCTGGCCGTACGGCAGATCGGTGATAATCAGGCGGTTCCCGCCGCGCTCTTCGATTTTCGCGCGGACTTTGACTTTGCCGCTTCCGTTGTCGTATTCGGAAACGTCCATGAGTCCGCCGGTCTGGAAGTCGGGCAGCGCGGTAGCTTTGTGCGGCGTGCGCACTTTCTCGTGCAGAATTTCAATCTGCTCCTGAAGCAGTTCGATAAAGTTGTAGGGCAGAATTTTGGTAGAAAGTCCGACGGCAATCCCGTCGGCGCCAAGCATGAGCAACAGCGGCAGCTTGCAGGGCAGAACGACCGGCTCTTTATTCCGTCCGTCGTAACTTGGAATGTAGCGCGTGAGTTCTTTATTAAAAACTTCTTCACGGGCCAGCGGAGTGAGTCGGCACTCAATGTAGCGCGGGGCGGCGGCGCGGTCGCCGGTGTAAATGTTGCCGAAGTTTCCCTGTCCTTCAATCAGGTAGCCGCCGAGATTGGTCAGATTGACCAACGCATCGTTGATGGATGCGTCGCCGTGCGGATGATACTGCATGGTATGTCCGACGACGTTGGCGACTTTAATGAAACGTCCGTCATCTTTTTCGAACAGCGCGTGCATGATGCGGCGCTGCACCGGTTTCAAACCGTCGTCAACATTCGGAATGGCGCGGTCGCAAATGACATACGAGGCGTATTGCAAAAAATTGAAATCCACCAGCCGACGAAGCGGGCCGTGTTCCGAATCCAGCGCGAGCCGCGAGCGTTCCCCCTTTTTCACAATAGGAGCTTCGGCAAGTTCATCGTCCGGCTCAACGGGTTTCTTTTTTGCCGCCGTTTTTTTGGCGGGCTTGCCCGGTTCCGGCAGCACGTCGCCAAAAAGCATTTCCTGTTCTTCGCTCATAGGATTTCTTCGTCCACTACCAGATTTTCCATGATGTACGTGCGGCGTTCCTGCGTGTTTTTACCCATGTAGAAGGTGAGCACTTCAGGAATGGAATGATCTTCATCCACGACCACCGGAGTGAGCCGCATTTCTTTACCAATAAACGCCTTGAATTCGCCGGGAGAAATTTCGCCGAGCCCTTTAAACCGGGTCATTTCGCAACTGCGCCCAAGCTTTTCAGCGGCATCATCGCGTTCTTTCTCTGAATAACAGTAGAGCGTTTCTTTTTTATTCCGGACACGGAACAGCGGCGTTTCGAGAATTTTCAGATGCCCGTCGCGCACCAGAGGTTCAAAAAAGCGCAGAAAAAAGGTGATCATCAGATTGCGAATATGCAGTCCGTCTACATCGGCGTCGGTGGCCAGAATGACGTGGCCATACCGCAGGTCGTTGGCGGAGTCTTCAATATTGAGACTGCGCATAAGGTTATAGAGTTCTACATTTTTATAGAGCGCGTCGCGCTTGAGATCCCAGACATTGAGCGGCTTGCCTTTCAGCGTGTAGATCGCCTGACGATTAACATCGCGGCAGCTGACCAGCGAGCCGGCGGCAGACTGACCTTCGGTGATAAAAATCATCGTGTCGTCGTGCGTGCCCTTTTCTTTACTGAAGTGCTGCTTGCAATCCTTGAGTTGCGGAACACGGATCGAAACCGCTTTCGACCGCTCACGCGCCAGCTTCTTGACATCCTGCAGTTCTTTGCGCAGGCGCTGGCTGTCTTTGATTTTTTCGATCAGCCGGTCAGCTTCCGGACGGTTACGGTGAAGCATTTCGACGATGGCTTTTTTGATGTCGGCAACAAGGTCGGCACGTATTTCGGTATTGCCGAGTTTGTTTTTCGTTTGCGATTCAAAAATCGGCTCTTTAAGACGAATGGCAATCGCGCCTAGAATGCCTTCGCGCACGTCGTCGCCGTCGAACTTGCCGTCGGAATATTCATTTACGGCTTTGAGCAATCCTTCGCGGAACGCGCTGAGATGCGTGCCGCCGTCGCTGGTGAACTGTCCGTTGACGAACGAGTAGTAATCTTCACTGAAACGGTTGGTGTGTGTAAAAGCGATTTCGAGCATTTTGTCGCGGTGGTGGAACGGCTCGTAAACTTTTTCAAATTCACTTTCGTCGGCGATCAGATCGAGCAGTCCGCCTTCGGAAACAATCTTCTTCCCGTTAAAAATCAGCGTGAGTCCGGCGTTGAGGTAGGAATAGAAACGCAGGCGGCGCTCAATGTGATCCTCACGGAACTTGTAGATTTTGAAAATTTCCGGGTCCGGAGAAAAACTGACGAAGGTTCCATTTTCCTCATTCTTGGCGGCTCCTTTTTCTTCCTCGTCAAGAATGCCCTGATTGAAGCGGGCTTCGACAAACTGTCCTTCGCGGTGAGAGCGAACAACAAAGTAGCTGGAAAGCGCGTTAACCGCTTTTGTGCCGACGCCGTTCAGTCCGACGCTGAATTGGAAAACGTCGTCGTTGTATTTGGCGCCGGTGTTGATACGTGAAACGCATTCCACAACCTTGCCAAGCGGAATGCCGCGTCCGTAGTCGCGCACATTCACCGTGTCTTCTTCGATGGTGATTTCGACCTTCTTGCCGTGCCCCATGATGAACTCATCGATGGCATTATCGACGACTTCTTTGAGCAGGACATAGATCCCGTCATCGTAGTGGCTACCGTTGCCGGTTCGTCCGATATACATCCCGGTACGCGCCCGAATATGCTCCAGAGACGAAAGCGTTTTGATCTTACTTTCGTCGTAAACGTGTTTTTTGTCTTCGTTCGCCATTTGCTTAAAAACCACCAGATATTGGGCTCTTTTACCCTTAAGGCCGCTAGATATAGCACGGTTGGACGTAGCTCGCAACCCCTGTTCCATCAGGTTTTCGGTGAATTATCAGACATCCCGAATGATATAGCGGGCGATATCGCGTATGTGCAGCAATCCGACCACCCGGACGGAACGATCCACGACCACCGCCGTCTGCTCACCCCGTTTCCGGAGCAGCCGGAAAGCGCGAGTCAGCGGCATATCGGATGTCACGCGGACAGTTTTGTGCAACAGCGGTTTGACCGGATCATCCGGGTTTAGCGCCGGATCCATCAGGTCAAACAGGTTAATGAACCCGGTGATAATGCGGGCCGGACCGTGGTGAACTGCCACCTGATCCACGTCGCGGGTACGCATCAGATCCAGCACCTGCTGAACGGATGCTTTTTCTGAAACCTGCGCCATACTTGCCGCCGGTTGCATGACTTGCTGAGCGAACGTTCGATGCATGGCGACGAGATTGTCGATCATGCCGTGCTGGTGGTCACTTAATGCGGCACGGCGTGTGTCTTCAGAAAAATATTCGCGAAGGCCCTGAAGAGAAAGTGAGAATCCATCGAGTTCTTCGCGGCGGCCCCGTCCGCCGGTAAGCAGGTTGAACAGCGCCTTCAAAAAACCGGTCAGAGGAAACAGGGCCCATTGAACCAGATGGAGAAATGCCGAACACCGGTACATGAGTGTGTCCGCGTGGTGCCTAAAAATATTTTTGGGAATCAGTTCACCGAACAGAAACAGTGGCAACATAAGCGTAAGCGTTGCGGCGGTTTCCGCATTCCACGGAATGATTCCGAAAAGCAATTCGCCGCGGACCTGCAAACCGCCTGAGATGTAGAGCCGAGTCACTTCACGGGAGATCACATAGTTCGCAATGCTATTACCAATCAATACGGTGAAAATAAACCGGTGTGCATCGCGCAGGCTGTGCTGCAGGCTACGGGCAGAACGGTCACCCTGCCTCGCACGGGAACGCAACCGGATCCGGTTGAGAAGATAGCCGCCGGTTTCCAGCCCGGAAAAAAGCATCGAGCCAACCAACGCAGCGGTGATCAAACAGATGGAAAGCCAACCGCTCATGACGGCACCTCAGATTCATTCAGGCTCAATAGTACGGTGCCAATCCGGCGATGATGCATCGTCTCCACGGTCAATTGCAGGTTCCGCACAGCAACAGAATCTCCCGGACAAGGCATGCGGCCCAATAGCGAAATGATGAAGCCGCCGAGCGTATCGAACGCCAGAGTGTCCTTTTCCTGACCGGGAATAAATCCGGTAAAGAGTTCGCGCCAGGCCCGGATGGGTAGCTGTCCGTCCAGACGATAGGTTACTTCATCCAGTCGTTGGATTTCTGTCGCCGGTTCTGTTTCGAAATCGCCGACCACTTCCGCCAGAAGATCCTCAATCGTAACCACACCGGCCAGTCCGCCATATTCGTCGACCACTGCCGCCATCTGCCAGTCATGGGTCGTGAATTCGCGCAGCAGCGCGTCGGCCCGCTTGGTTTCGGGAACAAAAACAAGCGGATGAATAAACGATTCCAACGACTCCGTCTGTCCCTTATCCATATACAGATCCCGAATACTAACATATCCCAGCGGGTCATCATCCTTGTCGCGGTAGATCAGAACATGGCTGTATTCGTTCCGGCGAGCCTCCTCAAGCAGTTCGCGGCGATCCGCATCAAGCGGTTTGCGCAAAACTTTCACGCGGGGAACCATAACTTCCCGTACGCGGACATCCGGCAGATTGACGATATCTTCGAGAATTTCTTTTTCGTGTGAGCCGAATCCCGGCTCATGCTGAACAGCATCCAACAGCTCCTTTAGCTCACCCGGTGTAAGATAATTTTTAGCACCTACGGCTATGCCATCGTGCAGACCGAAACGCTCAAGCAACCAGCGGATAGAAAGACGAAATGGGCGGGTAAAATAAAACCAGCCTTGCAAAGGCGCAGCGGTCAGATGAAGAACACCGGACGGGTGGGTGATTCCAATGGTTTTCGGAATAATTTCGCCGAACAAAATAACCGCCAGCAAAACCAATGCGCCGCCAAGCGCTTCAACCCACCCCCCGCGGCCTTCCGCCAATCGTCCGACGGCTTCAGCACCCGTGCAGAAGAACAGAACACTAACGACCAGATTTCCAAACAGAATGGCTGTCAACAGCCCGGAAGGATCTTTTTGCAACAGAGTCAGCAAATCGTCAATCCGCCGGTGTGTGCGCAGGCGGCGCGCAGCATCAGGCGATAACGAAAAAAGTGCGGTTTCCGAGCAGGAAAAAAATGCTGACAGTGCCAGAAGCACCGGCATCAGTAGCAGGGAAAAAAAATATTCGTTCGCTGAATTCAAGGTATGTCGTGTCCTCTTTGTGTGCTACAGTTTGCCGATTTCAGAATCTTTATGCAAACAGCGTTCATCATGAAGAAGCCAAACAACAATCAATTAAAGTGGGAGCTGATCAGGGAGCGTTTTCATATAGAAGACCACTTTCCCCCGCCGGAACGGCACCCGGAAAAATGCATCGGCGACATTCTGGCAGGAATTCTGAAAATAGAAAAAAATGAGCCTGAAGTTGCGCTGATGCCTGAGGCAATCACTGAACGATGGGCTTTAATCGTCGGCGAACAACTTGCAAAACACATCCGCCCTTCGCATATAAAAAACGAATACCTGTACCTGTATGCGGATCATCCGGGCTGGCTGGCTGAACTGCGCCGTCTACCCAAAGCGCATTTGCTTAAGAAGATTAAATCCATTTCCGAATTCCAGGAGATAAAAGACATTCGCTTCCAGATTGATCCGGCCATCCGAACCCGTACCCGAAAATGAAACACAGATCTTCGTGCCGGAAGTTGCCGAAGAATCACAGCCAGACAATCTGTTAGAACATAGAGCGGTGAACATTAATCCGGTCACCGGCTTCTATGGGAATATCCTTTTCAGGATGTTTCTCTATATCCATCGCATTGGCTTTGATTATTTTTCCATTGCGGGTAATCGTGATGTTTTTTTCGTTGGCATATTCCGTATATCCGCTGGCCGCGGCAATGGCCTGCAATAGAGTAATCCGGCGGTTCAAAGGATATTCCTGAGGTTTGCGCACCTCTCCGTCCATATAATAGGATTTCGCCGAAGTCATCACGTTTACCGTAATTGAACGGTAAATCTGTCCGTCGGTGTAAATGCGCTGTATTTTGCGTTCCAGCTCAGAAGTCGTCAGCCCGCCAGCTTTTACAGGTTCATCGACAAATGGGATTGAAAGATTTCCCTTCTCATCGATAACGGTTTCAATCAGCTTCTCTTCGGGAATACCAAGCAAACTGATTCTAACCGGATCCAGCGAGCGCAACTGGTACCCAGTCACCTCTCCATCCGCTCTCGGCACCATCGGGCGACTGTTACATCCGGTAAAAACAAACACCATCAACAAGGCAAAAATTAGTCCTATCTGTCTCATCCTTACTCCTTTTACGTCTAGCCTTGCGTTCCCTGAGAACTGACCGGATTCGCTTCCTGCGACCGGTAATAATCATAGTTCGAATAGTACGAGTGGTAATAATAGTAGTAATCGTCGCGCATGATATTGATGTTATTCAACACTACACCGACCTGCGGAACACCAAGCGTATCCAGCATTTGTTTAGCACGGATGATCAGATCGCGGGGATATTTACGATACTGTACAACCAGCAACACACCGTCCATTTCCTTGGCAATAACCGCCGAATCGCTGATACCAACCAGCGGCGGCGTATCGAAAACAATGACGTCATATTTCAGTTTTAAACTGTGTACCAGTTCGCTGATACGTTTCGGATCCAACACGCCCAGCGAAGTACGCGGCAGACGCCCGCTAGGCAGGAAGTGAAGATTAGGAACGCTGGTTGTTTTGATGGTTTCTTCAACCGGAACGTCACGCAACAGTACATTGGTTAATCCGAAACGGTTAGAGACACCAAGAATGGTATGTTGCACAGGACGGCGCAAGTCAGCGTCTACCAACAGAACTTTTTCACCTTGTTGCGCACAAACATAGGCCAGATTGAAAGCCGTGGTCGACTTTCCTTCGCCAGCGCCCCCGCTCAACACAGCAAAGGCGCCTTTGCTCGGCCCGGAGTCGGTAAAGGCCATATTGGTACGCAACACACGGTACCCTTCCGCATGTTCGCTGTCCGGTCCTTCTTCAATCAATGGTCGCACCTTCTGAGGAATCAGCCCTAGCACAGGAAGCTCAATCCAGCGCTCAACATCATCAGCTGTTTTAATCGATGTATCGAGGTATTCAATAAAATAGGCCAGACCGACACCGGACCCCAGACCGATAAAAATACTTAAAAGAACATTAACAATAAGATTCGGGCTGACTGGGCGGGTTGATTCTTCAGCCGAATCAACAATTTCAACCGGTGTGCGAGGAACCTTCAGCGTGATCCCTTCCTGCGCAATACGGGATTTTAAGGCAGTCATAATGGATCGCTGGATTTCAACCTCCTGTTGTGCTTTATTAAAAGGCACAAACTTATCCCTTTGCGATTCCTGGTCGGTCGACTTAACACCGCGTAATTCTTCTTCCAATGCCTCAAACTTCGATTTGGCGACAATGTATTGCGCCTGAGTACCCTTTTTAATTCCCCCCAGTGCACGTTGCAGTTTTGTCATCAGTTCGTCGCGGGCTGCCTGCGTCTTTTTCACCTCGGGATAGTTAGCGCCGTAGGTTTCAAGCATGGCGGTCAGCGCGACATCATAATCCTTAATCTGCGCGCGCATTGCTTCAACAAATGGATCCTGTGTAAGGTATGCGGACGCCGTCCGCAGATCTTCATCACTCATGGCATCCAGCTGCTCAAAGCGGGCCTTTGCCACCAGCATTTCAACGCGGGAAGCAATGCGATCGCCTTCCAGCTGTTGCAGACGAAGTTTTTCGACACTATTTTCACTTTGTCCATAATTTCCGGGCAAAACAGTAATATCAAGTTCCTGACGGAGCTGTTCAACGCGCTGCTGAGCCAAATCAACTTTTTCCTGCTGCTTCTCAAGCTCGCGCGAAAGAGCATCCATTGCGCGGGTCATCTCTTTGTATTTGAGATCCAGGCGGATGTCCCGATAGACATCAGCCAGTTCATTGGCGATTCGTGCAGCCTCTTTAGGGTCTTGTCGTTTGGCCGTTAATGAAATCAGGTTTGTATCGCGGTACTGGCTCACATCCAGACTGGAAAGGAGGATTTTATAAGCCATCTCCTTCGGAACTTTCTCGCCGTTCTTCCCCCAGATTTCCTGCAGATTAAGCCGATTGATTACTTCGTAGAGAATCGGTTTTGATTGAATAATTTCAAACTGGGTACGAAGAAAATAGGGATCATATCCTCTCGCGCCATTCATAGCCGGGTTGAAAGGATCGATGTCAACGCTGTCATTATTAACCTGGATGCGGGACTGCGCGGCATAAATTTTCGGCAGAGTAAATGTGTATGCCGTCCCGGTAATCACCACAAGAAAAAGAACGGCCAGAACAATCTCCTTACGGGAACGAATGACCCGCCAGTAATCCAGAAAATGCAACGCGGTTTCTTTCTTCTGATTCTCACTCATTTGTAAGCCCTCTATTAAATAATGATGGTGAGGCAGCTAACCTCACCATGGGTTGAAAATTCACATCCGGCGGATTTTCTAATTCAGCTCAACGCGCCAACCAACATCCACTCTGTTTTCCGTCCAGTCACCATCGGTGTCGCTGCTTCTCTCGCTGTGCCGCACGCCCGCTTCAAGGAAATGAATCCGGTTCAGTTTATAGGTCAAACGGATATCCACATTCATGTAATCCTGAGTTTTGTCTTTACTGGTACCATCCACAGCATCTGTCGCACCATACTTCGTATTCGCAAAGCGTACAGTGGTCTTTGCCATCAACTTGGCAGTAAAATCGTGTTGGGCACCAAAAATTAACTCTGTCGAGGTCTGTCCGCCGTATTTGTCCGAATCTGATGCTTTATAAGTTGAGGCGATATCTCCAGTTAGCCGAGTACGAGGTGATGGGCTATACACCAATCCAACTCTAAACAAAGGATCTATCGTAGACTCATTGCTGACATAGTTCGTCGTAGCCGTATTTGAATTGGTGGTAATGTCTGTAAAGATAGAATCAGAAAAGTTTCGTTGTACGTAGGTCGCACCAACTTCAGCATGTCCCTGCCACTCCGGATTAAACGTGTGGTTTAATCCGATAGTCATCTCCGTCGCATCATAAAAAGATTGGTCTGTGGTGTACACTTTGCTTACAGAGTGAAGAGTCGAGTTAGTGTCAATATACGCCCCAGAGCTATCTCTCTGAAGATTATCGTAATTTACTCGGCTCGGCCTCAAGTTCAGTGTGGCAAAAGTCCGCTGCGGCGAGAGTTCCCTGCTCCATGTCAAACCAGCGCCAATAGTCGTGGTGTCCAGATTATCAATTGCCTGATCGTGCCGCAGAAGGTCATGATACAATGATCCACTCAACCGGTCTTTGTCGGTCAGCACATAGTCAGCAGAGCCTTCGATCCTATTATTAAAATAATTGTAACGTCCATTCTTGGTAGGTTGATCCACGTCACTCCCGGATTTCTCACCGCTACGATAGTATTCAGAAAGGCGCAACAGCAACCGCGGGGAAACAGAGTGATTCAGCATCAGGTACAGATTGGGATAAAAATCACTTCCAGCGCTATCATCCAAAAGCGTGAGCTGTGATTTGACCATTACATCCGTACGATCCGACAGCGCCGCACGAAATGAAAGATCGACGATATCCGTTACAAACGATCCAGACTCCTGGTTAGAAACGGAACGACGGAGATTATCGCTATAACCAACCCGCACGGTATTAACCACCTTGAGAGGACTATCGCCTGCCGCGAATATCTGTCCCGCAACGAGCCCGATCAGAACCGGCATCCAAACTTTCCCTCTATTCATATGGACATCTCCGAAAAATGGTTCACCAATAAGTACAACCCGACTCCATCAAACTTTTAATTCGCTAAATTGGCGTAGCCGGAGTGATGATGACTTCACCACCTGTTATACTTCCCCAGGTAAACGGATTGTTTGGATCTATTCCCATTCCCTTTAGGAATGGGTCGTCATTCCCGCCGCCAAGTTCCTTATTCCCACCGCCAAGTTCCTTATTGCCACCGCCTAAAGAACCTCCGCCGCCACCCATATTAT
>CAZSSI010000014.1:12937-17542 GCA_964609345.1 uncultured Verrucomicrobiota bacterium
CCGCCAAGTTCCTTATTGCCACCGCCTAAAGAACCTCCGCCGCCACCCATATTATCGCCTCCGCCGGCAACCCGGTCTCCACCTCCGGTCATCAGCATCTCGACTGCAGCAACAGTAACTGCTGTTAGCGACTCATAGTTGGCAAACACATTACTGTTATTGATTGCGGTCTTGCTTGCCGCGAGATTTTCGGGACCGCCGGCCATCATTACCGCCACAATCGCATAGCGAACAGCCGCCGCGTTACCTGTAGCGGCCGCTTCGTTTAGAATAGAAATCAACTTCTGTTGAATAACCGCCGGATCGGTGTTGTTGGCATACACTGCCCGCGCCGCCGTCAGAACAGCCTGACCGACCGCCGGAGCGCCCTGCGGTCCTGCAGCAAGTGCTTGCAATCCAAGATCAGCAAATGCCGACGACGTCAGAAGTCCGATGACCGCGATAAGAGTAAAAAATAAACTGGCCGAATTTCTTTTCATTTCTGATTCTCCTTTTGACCTGCCGGACTATCTCTTGAAAAACTTTCTGACCTCTGGAAGATTACCTTCCGCTGTACATCGAACGAACCCATCCCAAACGGTCACCAAATCTATATCATTCAACAGACAGTAGTCAACCCACGTTTCCGCTTCTAACGGTTTTTTAATGTGACCATTTACAACTTCCGCTTCGCCCGAAAACAACAGCATGGACTGTCCGACTGCTCTTGCCAAATCTTCTCTCGTGACCCCCTTATCCGGATCAACCAGATCAAACAATGAAAAGGACACTCCCTTACGGTTCAAAAACACCGCACACTGTTCCAGCGGGGCATCCCGCCTGACATAATTCCCGAAATAGCCTTTTGCCAAAAGCACTGATAAATCAGCAAAGTTCGGCGCAACAGCGCCCGCAATGCCAGCGGTAAAAACAAGTAAGATCAGAATGTATTTGTCGACTCTCATATCAAACTTAACTAAAGATACCGTATTTTTACCTTTTATCAATCTGGAAACTTAACTCTGCCATTTTGCGTTCCCATTAAATCTAAATTCTGTTAATAACCTCCGGCAAATGAAGCAGAACTCATTCACTATCAAACTCACCGGCGAACAGCAGACGAAACTGGCCGCCCTGCTCCGCGCGTCACACTACACCCCCGTTGAGATCCCGCACACACAGATTGCTGTGAACACCGGAACCTGCTGCGTCAACCTCTACAACTCCGGCAAATGTCTCGTCCAGGGCAAGGGTGCCGAAGAATGGATTACTTTCACCCTCGAACCTGAAGTGCTGGGCGAAGCCCGCCTCGGTTACGATGCCGTTCACGATCCGGAAAGCGTTGCGCCTCATATGGGCGTCGATGAAAGCGGTAAAGGCGACTTTTTCGGCCCGCTCGTCATCGCCTCGGTCTATACCGATGCCAAAAGTGTCGAAATCCTTAAGGAACTCGGCGCGCGTGACAGCAAGAAAATCACCAGCGACCGCGTCGCGCTGCAACTGGCTTCCGATATCCGGAGAAAACTCGATGGAAAATACGCGGTCGTCGCCATCGGCCCCGAAGCCTACAACCGCATGTACGCCAAAATCGGCAACGTCAACCGCCTGCTCGCCTGGGGCCACGCCCGTGCCATCGAAAACCTGCTCGAAAAGGTACCCGACTGTCCGCGTGCCCTCTCCGACAAATTCGCCTCGACCGTTCTGATTGAGCGAGCCCTGATGGAAAAGGGCAAAAAAATTAAAATGGACCAGCGCACCAAAGCGGAATCCGATCCCGCCGTCGCCGCCGCCTCTATTCTGGCGCGCGCCGGGTTTTTGATGGCGCTACGCAAAATGGAAAAAGATTTTGGTATCGAAACCGTACCCAAAGGCTGCTCCGCCAAAGTCAAACAGATCGCCGCCGAACTGGTTGCCAACAAAGGCCCCGGCATTCTGCTCAAAACCTGCAAATGCCACTTCCGCACCACGGAAGAGGTTCTCGGCATGAACGGGTACAAACTCAGCGATCTGCCAGCTGCCAGTTGATAATGCTGCGCCATTTTGGCGCAACCTCTCCAACAAATGGGACAGATCGGTCAGATCCTTCTTTCAGGAACTAGAGAGCGAAATTCTCGCAAAAGTCTAATAACCAATAACTAATATATAACAACTTCTCATAGGCACAGTGCCTGCTTTCTTCTGAGTGTCTTTTGAAACCAATTTTCCGCCAGAGGCGGATCTGCCAAAGGCAGAAACTGAAAGGAACAAAATCATGGCAACTGCATCAAAAGTTTTAGGAATCGACCTCGGGACGACTAATTCCTGTATGGCGATTATGGAAGGTGGCGAACCCACCGTCATTCCAAATGCTGAAGGCGGGCGCACCACTCCGTCGGTTGTGGCATTCACCAAGGACGGCGACCGCCTCGTCGGTCAGGCGGCAAAACGTCAGGCTGTGACCAACCCGAAGAACACCATTTTCTCCGTGAAACGTTTCATGGGCCGCAATTACACGGAAGTTGCTCACGAAATTGAATTGGTTCCTTATCAGGTCGTCAAAGCTTCCAACGGCGACGCTCACATTAAGATCGGCGAGAAAACCTACGCGCCGCCGGAAATCTCCGCGATGATTTTGCAGAAGATGAAAACCGACGCGGAAGCCTACCTCGGCGAAAAAATCACTCAAGCTGTCATCACCGTCCCGGCGTACTTCAATGACCGACAGCGCCAGGCCACCAAAGATGCCGGCAAGATCGCCGGTCTCGAAGTGCTGCGTATCGTCAACGAACCGACCGCTGCTTCGCTGGCGTACGGCCTCGACAAGAAGCACGACGAAAAAATCGCCATCTACGACCTCGGCGGCGGAACGTTCGATATTTCCGTGCTCGACATCGGCGACGGTGTTTTCGAAGTGGCCGCGACCAACGGCGACGGACACCTCGGCGGCGATGACTTCGACCAGAAAGTCATGGACTGGCTGGTTCAGGAATTTAAAAAAGAACAAGGCGTCGATCTTTCCAAAGATCCGATGGCTCAACAGCGCCTCAAAGAAGCGGCGGAAAAAGCCAAGTGCGAACTTTCCAGTTCGAACTCCACCGATATCAACCTGCCTTTTATCACGGCGGATGCCAGCGGCCCGAAACATCTGAACGTCACCCTCTCCCGCGCCAAGCTGGAGCAGCTGGTGGATGATCTGATTGCCCGCGCCGAAGGCCCAGTCAAAACCTGTATGCAGGATGCCAAACTGACCAACAGCCAGATCGACGAAGTCATTCTGGTCGGCGGTTCGACCCGTATGCCGAAGGTACAGAGTTCGGTCAAAGCGCTCTTCGGCGGCAAAGAGCCGCACAAAGGCGTAAACCCGGACGAAGTGGTCGCAGTTGGTGCCGCGATTCAGGGCGGTATCATGAAGGGCGAAGTGAAAGATGTGCTGCTTCTCGACGTGACTCCGTTGACGCTCGGTATTGAAACGCTCGGCGGCGTACGCACTCCGCTCATCGAACGCAATACGACCATTCCGACCAAGAAGAGCGAAATTTTCTCGACGGCCGCTGACAGCCAGCCTGCCGTGGATATTCACGTTCTTCAGGGCGAGCGCAAGATGGCGAAGGACAATAAGACGCTTGGCCATTTCCAGCTCGACGGCATTCCGTCCGCTCCGCGCGGCGTGCCGCAGATTGAAGTGACGTTCGATATCGATGCCAACGGAATTCTGAACGTGAAAGCCAAAGACCTCGGCACCGGCAAGGAACAGCACATCACCATCACCTCTTCGAGCGGCTTGTCCAAAGATGAGGTCGAAAAGATGATGAAGGATGCGGAAATGCACGCGGCTGAAGACGAAAAGGCCAAGGAAAAAGTTGATCTGCACAATCAGGCTGACGGCACGGTTTTCCAGACGGAAAAATTCCTGAAAGAAAATGGCGACAAGATTTCTGCCGACAAGAAAGCCGCCGTCGAAGCGGCGATTGAGCCGGTCAAGGAAGCGCTCAAGAGTGACAACGACGAGCAGATCAAGTCGACCATGGAAAAACTGAACGAAGCGATGCAGGCGGCGGCGACGGAAATGTATTCCAAGGCGCAGTCTGAAGCGCAGGCACAGCAGCAACAGCCAGGCGGCGAACAGCCGAAGGGCGAGAAGCAGGCCGACGGCGACGTCATCGACGCCGACTACAAGATGGACGACGACAAGAAGAAATGATCTCAGATATTAACTGCATGCGGCGGCGCGTCCTGCGCCGCCGTAAAAAACTGAACCCAAACAAGGAGGAGTACATCCATGAACATTAAACCGTTAGGCGACCGTGTGCTGGTCGAACCGATTAAAGAAGCTGAAATGAAAAAAGGTGGAATCATTATTCCTGACAGCGCTAAAGAGCGTCCGCAGGAAGGCAAAGTGATTGCGCTGGGAACCGGCAAGCTGGACGACAACGGCAAAGTCATTCCCTTCAACGTGAAAAAAGGCGACACCGTGCTCATGCCGAAATACGGCGGAACAGAAATCAAGATGGGCGGCAAGGAATACCAGATCATGCGCGAAGAAGATATCCTCGCTGTGATCGGCTAACAAAAAACTTATAAGGAGAAGTATAATGGCTAAACAGATGAAATTTGATGTAGATGCCCGCGACGCGATGCTCAAAGGCG
>CAZSSI010000015.1:0-17387 GCA_964609345.1 uncultured Verrucomicrobiota bacterium
CCCTTGCCGCCGCCCATCGGGAGTGTGGTCAGCGCATTTTTAAAAACCTGTTCAAAGCCGAGGAATTTCAGGATGCTGGCGTTGACGCTGGGATGAAAGCGCAGGCCGCCTTTGTACGGGCCGATGGCGCTGTTGAATTCGAAGCGGAAACCGCGGTTGACCTGAACCTGATTTTTATCATCCTGCCACGGTACGCGGAAAATGATCTGGCGTTCAGGTTCAACGATACGATGCAAAATTTTTGCATCGCACAGGTCCTTGCGGCGCTCCATTACCGGCGCCAGCGATTCGAGCACTTCATGTACCGCCTGCAGAAACTCCGGCTCGCCTGCATTACGACGTTCGACGATTCCTAACACTTCCTTGACCACGCTCATTTGTCTCTCCCTATTTAGGTTTTCGGTTAAAATCTATACGGCATGATTATGTCGTATAAATCGTTTGAGAATGGCCCCATTTCATTTAAAAACCCTTTTTAGTCAATGGTTATTTTTTAATCTAAAATTGCGTTTAAATGTTTATGCGGTATTATTGCCGTATAGTTTTTTAATCATGGTTCGAAAGACCCGCGATTCGGCAAAATGGCCAACCTCGCGATGTCAGGTTATACGGCGGGTTTTAAAATGCATTTTTTTCGGGGAAAATGGGGAGGAAGCCGATGAATGTCCGGAACGACAAAGCTCGCGCGGCCGTTTTGCGGGCGCTCAGTGAACTTGACGGACCCGCCGGCGCAGCGCGAATTGCCGAACGGCTCCCCGGCATGGGCGTTCAGCTTCAGCCGCGTACCATCCGCCTCTACCTGACCGAACTGGACCGCGACGGATTAACCGCGCTAAGCAGTCGGCGAAAAGGCCGCGTCCTCACCGAACTGGGTCGCGCCGAACTGGAACACTCCGATGTGGTCGCCAAAGTCGGCTTCGTGCGCGGGCGGATTGATACGCTCGGCTACCGGATGACCTTTCGCGGGGAAACAGGATCCGGCACCGTCATTTCCAACTTCGCGCTGATACCGTCGCGTGATTTGTCACGAATCTTCACGGAAATCAAACCGGTTTTCGCCCGCAACCTGAGCATGGGAAATCGCCTCTGCCTGATCCGCGCTAACGAGTCGCTCTCCGGGCGATCCATTCCAGGCGGATATGCCGCACTCGGTACACTGTGCAGCGTCACCGTCAACGGCGTGCTGATGTCGGAAGGCATCCCGGTTACTTCGTGCTACGGCGGACTCATCGAGCTGCGGCAAGGACGTCCAGTGCGGTTTGTTGAATTGATGGAATACTCCGGCGTAACCGTCGATCCACTCGAAACCTTCATCCGCGCCGGAATGACAGACGTGCGCGGCGCGGCAAGCAAAGGAACCGGAGTCATTACCGCCAGCTTCCGAGAAATCCCCTCGGTCGCGCTCGACGCCGCGCGAAAGGTTTTTGACCGGTTGCAGCGCGCCGGCATGGGCGGCATCCTCATGATCGGCCGCCCCGGCCAGCCACTGCTGGATATTCCTGTGGCGGAGGGGCGTACCGGCTTTATTGTCGTCGGCGGACTTAATCCGCTGGCGGCCGTGGTTGAAGCGGGCATTCCATGTGAACTGAAATCGCTCTCCGGCCTCGAAGAGTTCAGCCGCTTCAGCACGTTTGATGAAACCTTCCGCCGCTATATGGATGCGTTGCGGTAGCCGCGCATATTTTTCAAAATGGGTTGAAAAAAAGGAGGCCGACTGTGCCGGGGCCGCGGGGTTCCTCTTCATTTCGTTCCGTTGTCACCGCGGCGCGTTAGCCGCTCTCGACTACGTCACGGATAGAAATCAGGGCGTTTTCTTTTCATCCGGCTCAGCAGGCTCGGCCCGCTTTTCGATCTTCTTTTCAGGCGGACTTTCTGTCTGACCGCGTTTAAATTCATTCAGACTTTTTCCTAGTGCACGGGCCAGTTCCGGCAGCTTTTTGCTGCCGAACAGGAGCAGGACAACAAAGATAATCAGGAGAATTTCCGGGGCACCGATATTCATTTTTCGCTTCCTTCCTTCTCTTTACGGCCCTTCCGGTCACGGACGAGCAGAATCAAGATGCACAGTTCATACAACAAGTAGAGCGGGATGGCCATTTGTAATTGAGAGATTACATCCGGGCCAGGGGTCAGCACCATGGCGATGCTCAAAATGCCGATCACCACGTGTCGGCGATATGTGCGCATCTGAGCGGTGGAAATAACGCCCAGATGTCCCAGAAGCAGCAGAATTAACGGGAGTTCAAAAATCAGCCCGAAGCTGACCAGCAGTTGCATGACAAAACTGAGGTAGGTGTCTATTTTCCAGTTGGCGGTCGCTCCCAGATAATTGTTGAAATAGAACATGATGTTGATGGCGATCGGCAGAGTGACGGTATAACAGAGCGTCACACCGCCAGCGAAAAGAACGGCGCCCGCCAGACCCCCGAACACCATAATTTTCTGCTCTCTTGCCTTGAGACCCGGAAAGACAAACCGGGCAACGAAATAAATAATAAACGGCAGGCTCAGCAGAACGCCGGTGGCGAAAACAATTTTCATCACTTGCAAGACCCCTTCAATGGGCGACGTGGTAATTAATTCGAAGGTGTAGTGGTTTTTTTCTGCCACCTGCAATAGCGGCGCCTGTAGCCAGTTGAGCAGAGGTTTTGCCAGCGGGATGCAAACGACGGTCGCAACAGCCAGTGTCAGTAGACAGCGAATCAGCATGGTGCGGAACTCTTCCAGATGCTCCAGAAAAGACAGTTCTTTATCGCGGTAAGCAAATCGCGGCTTTAGTTTCTCAAACAGGTTTTTCATGATCGGACGCATCCTCCGGCGGATAATCCGACAGGGACGCCGGAACTTCTTCTTCGGTGTTTTTTGCGGTGTCGTTAGGTTCTGCTGGTTGATTCAGGTGCAAATCCTCGTACATCATCTTGTAACGGAGGTCGGCCGTCGCGCGTTGTAGCTTGTTCAGAACATTTTGGATGCCGCGCAAAATCCGAGGAGCATCCTTCGGTCCAAAAAGGATAAGTAACGCCAGCATGACCACAATCAGCTCGCCGCCGCCAAGCGTCATAAATGCTATGCAAGGAAACATCATCAGGAAGGAACCATAGCGCGTTTTGAACCTGTAGAAAACAGTTTTCCAATATTCGGCCACCCTGTCGGCAGAGACGATATACAGAAGAAATGCCGACTTGGCCAAGCGCAGTCAGTTTCCAGAACGCGAATGGGATTCGGCCCAATCAGGGCGTTTCGGAATCAGATCAACTCACCAAACCCCCGTAAACATCGGGTGAAGTGCGGATGGTGACCCCAACGGGAATCGAACCCGTGTTCCCAGGATGAAAACCTGGTGTCCTAACCGCTGAACGATAGGGCCACAAAAAGTGAGGGCGTAAGATAGCAGACCCTCACGTCCGGGCAACATAAAATAAACGGTTTTTTGGTCTATGCTTTTCATCTGCCCGCTGGCATCCTTTTCCGCAGTTCCCGGGGTGCCGGACGCCGCAAGGCGGATGCGCTGAGATAATACCCGCTGAACCTGATCCGGCTAATACCGGCGAAAGGGAGTGACGTAGTAAAAACTCCCTTCGTAAAACGAACGGGAGTTTTTTGCATTCTGACGAATGCGGAAGGATGGAATGGAGGAATGATGGGCTGCCAAAAACGATATTCATCTTTGGTTTGGAGCTTATTGCCAACCATCCAATATTCCAGCATTCCATTATTCCGGAGATGCCCATGTTTCTGACGGTGAATGGCGAAAAAGTTGAACACGGCGGCGGCGGAACTGTCCCCGCCCTGCTCGCGGAGCTCGGCGCGATGCCGGAGCACACCGCCGTGACCGTAAACGGCGAACTGGTTTTTTCCAAACAATGGAAAGATTTCAAATTTAACGACGGCGACACCGTCGAAGTGCTCACTTTTGTAGGAGGCGGCTAATGCTCAAACTTGGAAATATTGAATTCAAATCACGGCTGATTCTCGGTACCGGAAAATTTTCCGACACCGAAACCATGATCAAGGCAATCGAGGCTTCCGGCACGGAGCTGGTGACGGTTGCGCTACGCCGCTTTAACCGTGGAAAACCTAGCGATGATCTTTGTGCGCCGCTCGCCAAAATGAAAAATATCCGTTTGATGCCAAACACCTCCGGCGCGATGAACGCTAAAGAAGCCGTTCGCGCGGCACAACTCGGGCGCGAACTGAGCGGTAGCCCGTTCGTGAAAGTGGAAATCCACCCGAACCCGCATCACCTGATGCCCGACGCAATCGAAACGTATCTCGCCGCCAAGGAGCTGGCCGCCGACGGCTTTATCGTTCTGCCCTACATTCCCGCCGACCCGGTGCTCGCCAAAAAACTCGAAGACGTCGGTTGTGCCGCCGTCATGCCGCTCGGCGCAGCCATCGGCAGCGGCGGCGGACTTTCCACCGCCGACATGATCCGGCTGATTATCCGCGACAGCAACATTCCGGTCATCGTCGATGCCGGACTGCGCGCACCATCGGAAGCCGCCCGCGCCATGGAAATGGGTTGCGACGCCGTGCTGGTGAACTCCGCCATCGCCGCCGCCAAAGCTCCCGTCGCCATGGCCAGAGCTTTCGCGCTCGGCGTCGAAACCGGATTCGCCGCACGGCTGGCCGGCCTCATGCCGAAAAGCGATGTGGCGGTGGCAACCAGTCCCCTAACCTCGTTCCTCGGTTAAAACTCAAAATCCGAATATCGAAGCACGAAACAAAATGAGTTCCTTAATCGACAATCGACAATCGACAATCGGCAATCTCCCGAAGTGGCTCGATCCTGCGCCGTGGCTTGAACAAATGTTCTCCGCTGCCGAGGTTGAGCGCGCACTCGGCGCGGAATCGCCGGACGAAGCAACGCTTGCCGCGCTGCTTTCGCCTGCGGCGGCAGATTTTCTAGAACCGATGGCTGCACGGGCACAGGCGCTGACACGCCGCCACTTTGGCCGGACGATTCAGCTCTACGTTCCGCTTTATCTTTCCAGTCACTGTTCCGGCGGTTGCGCCTACTGCGGCTTCGCCGCCGACCGGCTTACCGACCGGCACGTACTGGATTTTGCGTCAGTCGAAAAAGAACTGGATGCGATTCATGCGATGGGCTTTGAAGAAGTTTTGCTACTGACCGGCGAGCGTTCGTCGCAGGCCGATCTCGATTATCTGCGCGAATGCGTCCGGCTGGCGGCGCGGAAATTTCATAATGTCGCCATCGAAGTTTTTCCGATGGCGGAAGAAGAATACCGCTCACTGGCGGAAGCCGGTTGCACCGGCGTGACGCTTTATCAGGAAACCTATCATCCGGAAACCTACGACCAGATGCACCGCTGGGGGCCGAAAAAAGATTTTGTCCAGCGACTGGATGCTCCGTCGCGCGCGCTTTCCGGCGGACTGCGTTTCGCTGGACTCGGCGCGTTGCTCGGTCTGGCCGATCCGCGCTACGACATGCTCGCGCTCTATCGCCACGTCCGCCATCTGCAAAAAACGCACTGGCAGGCCGGACTGCCGGTTTCGTTCCCGCGCATCCGCCAGGAGGCTGGCGGATTTGTGCCGCCGCATCCGGTCGACGAAAAAATGCTCGCGCAAATTATTTTCGCATTTCGCATCTGCCTGCCCGATGTACCGCTGGTGCTCTCGACCCGCGAAGGGGCAGCCTTCCGCGACGGCATGGCCGGAGTCGGCGTTAACAAAATGAGCATCGCCAGCAAAACAACAGTTGGCGGCTACGGCAGTGAAGGTTCGAAAGAGGGGCAGTTCGACGTCAGCGACGACCGTTCGCTTGATGAATTCTGCACCATGCTCCGCGCCAAAAGATTAGAACCCGTCTTCAAAAACTGGGACGGCGTTTACCGCCTCACGGCCTGAACATGAAATAGACCGCGCCGAGAATGCAGAGTCCGGCCCAGAGATAGTCGAGCTTGATCGGCTGGTGCATGGAGAAGATCGCAAACGGCACAAACACCGACAGCGTGATGACTTCCTGCATGATTTTCAATTGCGGCAAAGAAAGCTGCGTATAACCGATCCGGTTGGCAGGAATCATGAGGAGGTATTCGAACAGCGCGATGCCCCAGCTGACCAGTGCGGCGATGAACCATTTCCGGTCCGCCATGTTGCGCAGATGGGCGTACCACGCGAAGGTCATGAAAACGTTCGAGATCGCCAACAGGATTGCGGCCTGCATCGCGGGCGGAATGGCAGCAAAAAGTTTCATTTCATTAACGTTCGTACTGCCGCTTCAAGATCCGGCTGACGCAAGAGACTTTCGCCGACCAGAATCGCGGCGATTCCGGCCTCGCGCAGAATCTTCACGTCGTCTGCAATGCGGATTCCGCTTTCGCTGATCAGTGTGCAATTCTTCGCCGCGAGTTTGCAGAGCTGGAGCGTGGTTTCGAGTTTGGTTTCGAACGTTTTTAAATTTCGGTTATTGATGCCGATACATTCCGCACCGGCACCGACCGCTCGTTTCATTTCCTCTTCGGTATGCACTTCAACCAAAGCCGTCATGCCGGACGCTTCCGTCAGCCGGATCATTTTTTTCAGCTCCGCATCGCTGAGCGCGGCGACAATCAGCAGCACCGCCGATGCACCCAGCGCGTCAGCGTGGAAAATCTGGCGCGGATCTATCACGAACTCCTTGTAGAGCATCGGCAGTTTAGTCGCGGCACGGACCGCATGCCACTGCGCTTCGCCGCCGCCGAAATAGTTGGCATCCATCAGACAGGAAATCGCCTGTGCACCGGACGCTTCATAGGCGCGGGCGATCGCGGCGGGATCAAACGGCTCGCGAATTAATCCGACCGACGGCGATTTGCGTTTCACTTCGGCGATCAAGCCAACCGGAGCGGATTTCAGCGCGGCGATAAAATCCGGAGCGGGCTGCCGGGCGGGTTGTCCGTCGCAATCGGTGCAACTTTTCCCGTCCGCCTTCGCAGAGCTACGGCGCGACAAGACGTGCGGAAGATTTTCGATAACCGTTTCCAGTGTCTGGAAATAGCCGGGCGTTTCGATCTCGCGCCGTTTGTTGGCGATAATCTCGTCTAGGATGTTCATGCGCCCGCCGCTTCCTTCTGCTTCATTTTCAGATACGCCTCGATGAATTCACCAATGTTGCCGTCGAGCACGCTTTGGGTGTTGCCGTTCTGCGTATCGGTGCGGTGGTCTTTGACCATCGTATAGGGTTGCAGGACATAGGAACGAATCTGATGGCCCCAGGCGATTTCGCCCTTCGCGCCGTAAAACTGTTCGGCGGCCTGTTTCTTTTTATCCAGCTCGTACTCGTACACTTTGGCACGCAGCATCTTCATGGCTTTGTCGCGGTTCTTGTGCTGCGAGCGTTCGGCCTGACATTGCGTGATAATGCCGCTCGGAATATGCACAATGCGCACCGCGGAGTCTGTGGTGTTAACGTGCTGTCCGCCCTTGCCGCTGGAGCGGTAGGTGTCGATGCGCAAATCTTTTTCTTCAATCTCAACCTCAACGTCGTCGTCGATTTCAGCGGTGACGTCGAGCGCGACAAATGAGGTGTGCCGCCGCGCGGCGGAATCGAACGGGCTAATCCGCACCAGTCGGTGAACACCGCGCTCGCCTTTGAGATAACCGTAGGCGTAGTCGCCGGAAATCTGAAAAGCGACGCTCTTGATGCCGGCCTCTTCGCCCGGCTGCATGTCGAGAAGCTCCACGGTGAAGCCGTTGCGTTCGGCGTAGCGGCGGTACATCCGGTAAAGCATGTCGGCCCAGTCGCACGACTCGGTGCCGCCCGCACCGGCGTGCAGACTCAAATAAGCATTCTTGGAATCCATCGGACCGCCGAGTAGCGACTGCATTTCCAAAGATTGAAAACTGCTCCCGCAGTCCGCAAGCATCTGTTCGAGTTCCTGCGCAGCGGCGGCTTGTCCGGCTTCATCTTCAATTTCGGCCAGCTCCAGCAGAACTTCTGCATCGCCAAGCGCCGCCTCAATGCTTTGGAATGGTCCAAGCACGGCCTTCGCCGCTTTGGTTGCGGCGATATTGGCCAGACTGCGGGTCTGATCGTTCCAGAAGCCCGGCACGGCGGCCTCCGCTTCGAGGCGTTCCAGCTCGTCGCGCTTTTCTTTAATGCCGAGATAGCCGCGCATTTCTTCCATGCGCGAGCGGACTGCGACCATTTTATTTTTCAGTTCTTCAAGCATCTAAAGCTTTCCGGCGGTTGATCGAGAGCACGATAAATAACGCAACGCTTACAGCCAGGCAAGCCTGCGCAAAGAGATCACCGAAGCGGACGTAAAAGGTCGCTTCACACGCTGGGTCTGCCGGAACGGTTTCAACCACCTGAAAGCCTTCGGTTCGCGGCGCGAGAGTTCGCGTAACACGTCCGAGCGGATCGATGGCGCAGGTGATTCCGGTATTGGCACAGCGCAGCATTGGCAAACGGGTTTCGATACAGCGGAACACCGCGTTAGCGAGATGTTGTTCTGAACCACAATCGGGGTCGAACCACGAGTCGTTCGTCTGGTTGACCAGCAGGGAGGCGCCAGCGCGCGCGGCTTTACGCGCCAGATAGGGCAGAGAATCCTCAAAACAGATCAGTACAGAAAATGCGCGGGCATCGCCGGGCAGTTTAAACTGCGTGGCGATGCGGCCCGACGTAAAGCTGGAGCCGATCGGCGTCAGCGCGTTGATCAGCGGAATTTTCCCTTCGAACGGAATGTATTCGCCGAACAAAACGAGGTGCTGTTTGTAATAGGTGCCGAGCAATTCGCCTTTCGTGTTAAACAACATGCTGGCGTTGTAATAGTCCCGCTGTGTATCGGTGCGCCAGACCGCATCTATACTTCCGGCCAGTAGCGGCGTGCCGCCAGCCGCCAGTTTTTTTACCAGCTCTGCGCCGCGCGGGCTGAAGCGGACCATGTCCGGCAGCGCCGTTTCTGGCCAGATGATCAGGTCGAGACCCTGCACGTGCTGTACAAGCGCGGTGAGCCGTTCGAGTTTCTCATAGATCACTTCTGAGTCGGTGACTTCCCAGTTTCCCACTTCCGGAACATTCGGCTGGATGAGCGCCGCGCGCAGCGGCGTGCCGACGGAAGTCTGCCGCAGCAGTTTATGAATCCCGACCGACCAAAACATCGCAACCGCCAGCAGTGCGCAGATCATCTCCGTATGCATCCGGTATTTTTTCCGCAGTCCCGCCGCGTATTGCAAAATCGTGACGGCAAACGCCGCACCGACAAAGACTATCAGCGCTGAAATCGCGTAGACGCCGCCCCACTCCGCAATTTGAATGACCACCAGTTCTTTATACTGGCTGACGCCGAGCAGGTTCCACGGAAAGCCGGTGGCGAAAATTGCGCGCACATATTCCGATGCCGCCCAGACCGCCGCCGCGCCGAACATCCAGCCGATATTTTTCAGCGCGCTCGCACTGCGCCAGCCGTCGCGCCGCAGTGAGACGAATATCGCGAGCGGTATGAAATAGAGTGCACAGTAAAACGCTAACCCAATCGTGCCGAGCCACGAAACGTGCCGCAGCCAGTAGAACGAGCACAGGAAAAAAACCGTTCCGGCCAGCCAGCCGAGAAACGCCGCGCGGCGCGGCGCGGTTCCCGCGCAGGCGAAGATCAGCGGAATCAGCGCCAGCCAGCCGCAGAAGGAAATTCCAACCGGCGGAAAACTCAGAAAGAGAAGAACTCCGGTAGAAATGGATGCGATGATGGAGAAAAGTTTTTTCACAGAATGGCCTCGGTTATTCACAAATCGAGCAGCAGAACGGATGGCACCGCGCACCAGCCGTTTTTCCGGGCGCGCAGCGCCAGCACGTCGCCAATATGACGGAGAAGTTGCTGCGAAGGCTGTCTGCCGCGCGTAAAGCGCGTCAGTCGGGAAAGGCCGCTGATGCCGAGCGTGCCCCGCCCTTCCGTTTTTTTCCAGACATTCGAAACCTGTTCCGTCAACACGCGCACAGTTTGAAAAAGAATCAGTTCGTGCCGGTCGGCTTCGGTCAGCCGGACTTTATCAAAATCAAGCACCCATAGGGTTCCGGCGGAAGTCAGACTCTGCGGACGAAGAGCGCGCGAAGAAAACAGCGGATAAAGCTCCGGAAACGGATACCCGGCAGAAAGCACTTCGAGCCAGGATTCGGCGTGAGCGCAGTGAGTCCGGTCGTGATGTAAAATCCGTCCGGCCGCTTCGGTATCGCCGGCAACACAGAACGAACGCGCCATTAGTAGCGAGAGCGAATGTTTCGGCATGTGTGCGTGATGCTGACAGAAAACCGCGAGGCTCTCGGTGATCTCCGGCGCAGCGGAGCGGTCGTTGATTTCCAGCGTCTGGAAAAGTTTCTGCACATAACCGGCCCACAGCTGACGTTCGGCCAGTTCCCGGCTCTGGTGCGTATCAATCATTCGCGCCCGATTAACCTTTCGGCTTCGTTCATGAACTGGTTGACGTCTTTGAACCGCCGGTAAACCGAAGCGAAGCGCACATAGGCGACTTCGTCCAGTTTTTCAAGCAGGGCCATCATTTTGGTACCCAGCGCGGTCGAAGGAACCTCGCGTTCGTACTCGGCTTCGACCTGCGTAATGACGCTGTTGGTCATTTGTTCGATCTGCTGGATGCTGATCGGCCGCTTCTGGCAGGCGATGGCGATGCTTTGCATCAGTTTTTCACGGGAAAGCTCTTCGCGGCGTCCGTCGCGCTTAATAACCTGCAACGCGGCGCGCAGAACTTCTTCGTAGGTGGTGAAACGGTGCCCGCAATTCAGGCAGAGGCGGCGGCGGCGGATCGCGGAGCCCTCCCGGACTTCACGGCTGTCGATGACTTTATTTTCGCGATGTTCGCACTTCGGACATTTCATATGCGCGACCGGCTCCTGTTAAATTGGCGCGAGGATAGACCGTGATTTTTTTAAAGGAAACGAAAAACTGCTCTAATAAAAAAGCAGCCCCGGAAACCGGGGCTGCATCAGAACTAATCAGCCGAAGCCGTTATTTCTTTTTAGCGACTTTTTTCACCGCTTTTTTCGCGACTTTTTTAGCGACTTTTTTCACCGCTTTTTTCGCTACTTTTTTCGCTACTTTTTTCTTCGCCACTTTTTTAGCTGCCATTTCCGTCTCCTTATGACTTGGGTTAACCCTGCGCAGTCTGACTTGAGCTTCTCTCTCGAATCTACTTTTGATCGTCCGCTTCAGTCAGCCTGCCCCTGTACGAACGAAGGTATAACGATAAATTTTTTTTCTTGCAACTAGAGTTTGTGGAAAACGTAAAAATTATTTACCACCGGTTGTGGTGCTCGCGCGTGATAATTTCTGAAAGTTCATTCGCTGCTTTTTCAAAATCATCGTTGATGACGGTGTATTGATAGTCTGCTTGATGTTTCATTTCGTCGGTTGCAGTGCGCATTCTTTTTTCAATCACCTCTGCGCTATCTGTAGCGCGTCCGCACAACCGGCGGCGCAACTCTTCCATGGATGGCAGAGAAATAAAAATATCAACGAAGCTCCGTTTAATCACATCGTCATCACTCATCGCAGCGCAGGCGCGGCGAATCTGCTGCGCGCCCTGCACATCAATATCCATAATGATGTCGCGACCCTGCGCCAATGCGTCAACCACAGTCTGCTTCAGCGTTCCGTAGCGATGGCCGTGCACCAGCGCATGTTCCAGAAACTCGCTGGCGGCGATGCGCGCACCGAATTCTTCTTCGGAAAGGAAGTAATAATGCACGCCGTTCTGCTCGCTACCGCGCGGCGCGCGCGTCGTGCAGGAAATGGAATAAACCATCTGCGGAAAAATTTCGGTCAGCCGATTGCACAGCGATGATTTGCCTGCGCCCGACGGCGCGGAGATCACCAGCAACAACGGTTTGTCCTTACTCGACATTCTGAATCTGCTCCCGGATGCGTTCGAGTTCGGTTTTGAACGCCACCACCTGTTCCGTGATTTTTAAATCGTTGGCCTTGGAACCAATCGTATTGATCTCGCGGAAAAATTCCTGCGCGAGAAAATCGAGCGGACGCCCGGACGGCTCGTTGTTCCGAACCATTTTTTTAAACTGCGCGATGTGACTCTCCAGCCGCGTGATTTCTTCGGCGATATCGCTCTTCTCGCCGAACAGCGCAATCTCTCTGATGATCCGCTCGTCCGCCGCGACGTTTTTCAGCCCGGCTGCTTCCAAGCCCTGCATCAGTTTGTTGCGATAGTTGGAAACAATCTGCGGCGCACGCGGTTTAATCGCCGCCAGCATCTGTTCGAGCAGTTTAAGCCGTGCAAGCAGGTCGGCTTCCAGTGCTTTACCTTCGCGGAGGCGCATCGCATTTAGTTTTTTTAGCGCGGCGGTCAGCACTTTTTCCAAACATTGAAAAATTTCTTCCGGCGATTGTTCCGTCGTCTGCATTTTCAACAGACCCGGAACCTGTAACAGCATGCTCGCACTCAAGTCGTCGGTCAGGTTCAGTTTTTTCGCTGTGCGGCGCAGTTGTTTCACCGTTTCTTCGGCGCGCGCGTGATCAATCTGAATCATTGCGCCGCCGCTGGCAGCTTCCAGCAGAACCGTACCGCTGATCCGTCCGCGCGAAATTTGTTCCTGAATAATTTTCTGAACACGCGACTCCTGCGCGGCGAGCTGGGGCGGAAGACGAAAGACGACATCGAGCTGTTTGCGGTTTACCGAGCTCAACTCGACGATCACCCGCACTCCGCCGACACGCGCAGACGCCGCGCCGTAACCTGTCATGCTTTTAATCACGGTTTTTTAATTTCCACTCCGCGATTTGCTGGACGTCTTTATCGCCGCGGCCGGAGACGTTGATGATGAGCAGATCGTCTTTCGAAAACTGTGCGCCGTTTTTGATGACCCACGCGATGGCGTGCGAGCTTTCGAGCGCGGGAAGAATTCCTTCCCACTGCGCGAGGCGGTCGAATCCAGCCACGGCGTCGGCGTCTTCAATATAAGTGTATTCCGCGCGGCCGGTGTCATGAAGCATGGCGTGTTCCGGGCCGACGGAAGCATAGTCGAGTCCGGCGCTGACGGAATGCGTCAGCAGAATCTGTCCGTCGTCATCCTGCAGAACATAACTCTTGGTGCCTTGCAGTACGCCGACCTTGCCGCCAGCGAAGCGTGCGGCGTGTTTGCCGGGCTCAATGCCGAGTCCGCCCGCTTCGACGCCGATCAGGCGGACGCCGCTATCCTTTATAAAGGAACTGAAAATACCGATCGCGTTACTTCCACCGCCGACGCAGGCGACAATCGCGGTCGGCAAACGTCCTTCGGCTTTTAAAATCTGTTTCCGAGCTTCAATGCCGATCACGCTCTGGAAATCGCGCACGATCATCGGGTACGGATGCGGGCCGAAAGCGGTGCCGAGAACATAATGCGTGCCGCGCAGGTTGCAGACCCAGTCGCGCATTGCTTCGTTGATGGCTTCTTTGAGCGTCTGCTGTCCAGCGGTGACCGCGACAACTTTCGCGCCGAGACTTTCCATCCGGAACACGTTGAGCGCCTGCCGCTCCATGTCGACCTTGCCCATGTAAACCACGCACTCCATGCCGAACAGGGCGGCGGCGGTGGCGGTGGCGACGCCGTGCTGGCCCGCGCCGGTTTCGGCGATCAGCCGCGTCTTGCCGAGCCGTTTCGCCAGCAACGCTTGGCCGATCACGTTGTTGATTTTATGCGCACCGGTATGGTTGAGGTCTTCGCGCTTGAGATAAATTTTCGGGCCGCCGAGTTGCGCGGTCATCCGTTGGGCGAACCAGAGCGGTGATGGCCGGCCGACGTATTCGCGCAGGTAGTAAGCGAGTTCTTTTTTGAACGCGGGATCTTTCTGCGCGGTTTTATAGATGCGTTCCAGTTCGCGGAGCGGTTCCATCAGCGTTTCGGGCACAAAAATTCCGCCGTACGGACCAAAGTGTCCCTGCTTATCCGGCTGACTCGATTTCATTTTCTGACTCTCTCGATAAACTGCTTCACCTTGCGGATATCTTTGACGCCTGGCTCTTTTTCGACGCCGGAGCTGACATCCACGCCCCACGGCTTGACTGCCGCGATGGCGTCGCGCACATTTTCCGGATTGAGCCCCCCAGCCAACAGTACGCGCTGCGGCAGAAGCTGCACCAGTTGCGAAGCTACAAGCGTGTCAACCTGCTGCCCAGTCCCGCCGACTGTTTTTTCATCGAACGAATCTACCAACACCACGGACGGTTCCGGGCGGAAGCGCGAGATCACCGCCGGCTTAAATTTTTCGTCCAGCCTCGGAGCCAGCCAGATTTCCAATCCGTGGAAAAGCGGGCGTTCGATTTTCCAATCGTTGGACGTCAGATGAATCTGCACGACGTCGAGGTGGCAGGCCGTCGCCACGGCTTCAACCTCGTCAGCCGACGGTTCGACAAAAACGCCGACTTTTTTGATTTGCTCAGGAATACTTCTGAGCCAGCCAGCGACCTGTTCCGGGCGAACATAGCGCGCGGCGCGCGGCCAGAAAATGAACCCGATCGCGTCGGGCTCTAAAGCACAAATCTGCTCCAGATCGTTTCTGGAGCAGATTCCACAGATTTTAACAAAAACGCTCATAGGTTTTTTAATCAACCTGCGGCAGTTTCCTCTGCGAGTTCTTCAGCCAGCTCTTCGGCGGCATCGAACGCCATATCGCGGCGGACGGCGCTATCGTTAAAGAAAATCGGGTTCTGGCCGTCGGCCCAGGCAATGCGGATATCGGTAATGCCGATGAAGCCGAAAGCGGCGTTCACCTGACGGGTCAGCGCGTCGCGCGGATCGTCTTCTTTATAGATACCGCCGGAGGCGACGAGCAGGACGACCGTGGTGATGTTGTGCAACGGCTTCGGACCTTTGTCGGTCAGTTCGAACATCTGGCCGGGGGCGAGCACCTGGTCCATCCAGGCTTTCATCACGCCGGGGGCGGAAAAGTTCCACATCGGCATGGTCAGCACCAGTACATCGGCTTTTTTAAGTTCGTCGATCTGCTTCTGGGCATAGTTCATGGCGGCGTCTTCGGCCTTGGTCGGCTCGTAGGTCGGCTCAAAGACGGGATTCCACATGCGGCGGAAGAGGTCGTTGGAATAGTACGGCGGTTTGTCCTGATAGAGGTCGATATTGTTCAGCTCTATATCGGGGTTGAGTTCCAGCAGTTTACCGAAAAAGCGGGCGGCGAGCTGCTTGGAGACGGACTGCTCGACCGGCTTCGGATTGGCGCATACATGCAAAACATTCATTTGATCATACTCCCATGGGTTTCGTTCTGTTCAGGAAATCAACGGTCAGGACTGTAACAGCGGCGCGGGGCGCGGCACAAGCGTTTCTTTGTTTTCGATCCCCTGTTTTGTCCAGACGGTTCTCCGGGATAGTTTACGGTTCGACAAAAACCATTTTCTAGCTCTCGATTTGATCGATTTTTTGGTAAACCCTGAAAAGCCAGAGTAATTCATTATGAATGTGCCCGATAAAAAAACGGTTCTGATCGTCGATGACCTGCGCACCAACGCGCTGGCACTGGCCCGCATTCTGAAAACGGACTGGAACATCAAAACCGCGCTGGACGGCCCAACGGCTCTTCAAATGGCCGCTGGCGATCCCGCACCGGATATCATCCTGCTGGACATTAAAATGCCCGGCATGGACGGCTACGAAGTTTGCCGCCGGCTCAAGAGTTCGCCCGAAACCTGCGACATTCCGATCATCTTTGTTACGGCAATGGAAGATGAAAAAGAGGAGGCGCGCGGACTTGAGCTGGGCGCTGCAGACTACATCGTGAAACCGGCCAATGCGCCGATCATCAAGGCTCGCGTACGAAACCAGCTGGCGTTAAGGAAGGCTCTTGCCGATCTTGCCATCACGAATGTCGCGCTGGAGCAACTCGCCGCGCAAGACAAACTGACTAATCTGTATAACCGCCGAAAGCTGGACGAAAGTTTCGCCCTCGAGGTCGCGCGAGCCGAACGTTATGGGCGCCCGCTTTCCGCCATCCTGCTGGATATCGACCACTTCAAGGCGGTCAACGACACGTACGGCCATCCGGTCGGGGACGCGGTGCTGACCGAAACGGCCGACCGGTTGCGCGCAGCTCTTCGTACCAGTGATATCCCTGGGCGCTGGGGCGGCGAGGAGTTTTTGATTCTCTGTCCGGAAACCCCACTTGAGACCGCCGTACAACTGGCGGAACGGCTTCGGCAAAATTATGAGACCCGTGATTTCCCCGTAGCGGGCCGCCTGACGGCCAGCTTCGGCGTGGCGGCCCACCGCAAAGGCCGCCGGGCGGAGGATATTCTCCTCCACGCAGATGCAGCGCTGTACCGTGCCAAAAACGGAGGCCGCAACCGAGTCGAACAGGAGGCGTTGTGAAAAACATAGATAAAAAAACTGCAGAAAACCTGCCCGCGCGGATTCTGGTGGTCGACGACGATGAGGGCGTCCGGAAACTTGTTCATACCATTCTGGAAAGAGCGGGCTACCGGGTCGAAGCCGTTGAAGATGCACAGGTCGCTCAAGCCCGGCTGGCCGAATGCGCCTACGATATCGTTATCTCCGACATCCTGATGCCGGGCATCTCCGGCATCGAGCTGTTGAAGTTGCTCGACCAAAATGCCCCCGACATGCCGGTGATTCTGATGACCGGAAACCCCAATCTGAAAACGGCCACCGAAGCCATCCGAACGGCCTCGGCCGTAGACTACCTGACTAAACCGTTCTCATCTGGGGACCTTCTCCACACGGTGAAACGAGCCGCCGAGATTAAACGGGTTTGCGATGAGAACCGGCGGCTGACCGCGGAAAACAAAGAATATCAGCTTCACCTCGAAGAAAGGGTGAAAGAAAAAAGCGCGGAGCTCGTTGCCGCCTATAATGAGATTCGTGTCTCGTATGATTTCACGCTGGAAGCGCTGGCTGCGATGCTCGATGCCCGCGAGAAAGCGACCGGCCAACATAGCGTGCGCGTGCGGGATATTTCCCTGATTCTGGGCCAGGTCATCGGCCTTACTCCTTCTGAACTTGACGATCTGGCCCGCGGCACCCTGCTCCATGACATTGGGAAAATTGCCACCCCCGATGCCATTCTGCTTAAGCCGGGCAAGCTGACTCCGGATGAGTGGAAAATTATGAAACGCCACGCTCAGGCCGGATACGATATCGTCAAATCGAGCGAACGGCTCGCGCCGGTCGCCGAGATTATTCTTTCCCACCACGAAAAGTTTGACGGCTCCGGTTATCCGCGCGGTCTCAAAGGAAAAGAAATTTGCCTCGGCGCACGGATTTTTTCGGTGATCGATGCCTATGATGCCATGCGATCGGTTCGGGTGTATAAAGATCCGATCTCGGCGGAAGAAGCCGCCGACGAGGTCATCCGCTGTTGTGGAACGCATTTCGACCCGGATATTGTACAGGCGTTTCTAACATGCCG
>CAZSSI010000016.1:0-15789 GCA_964609345.1 uncultured Verrucomicrobiota bacterium
GAGAACGCGGTCTGTTTGCAGGGAACTTTGAAGAGCTTGGCCAGGCGGTCAGCCTGCTCACTGAGAGCCTTCATAGAACGCAACAACGGAGTTTTCTTGTCGAGTGCTTCGCCGTGGTAGCCGCAAAATACGGTCGGGATGCATAGAGTATTGTCCTTGATAAAGGCCGGGCTGCTGGGATCCCAGCCGGTGTAGCCGCGGGCTTCGAACGTGGCGCGAAGTCCACCGGAGGGGAAACTGGAAGCATCAGGTTCACCCTGAATGAGCTCTGCGCCGGAGAATTTGCAGACGACAGATCCCTGTCCGTCCGGAACGATAAAAGAGTCGTGCTTTTCGGCCGTGGAGCCAGTCAGCGGCTGGAACCAGTGAGTGAAGTGAGTCGCGCCCTTGGCAACAGCCCATTCTTTCATGGCCTCGGCGACTTCGTCAGCGATGCCGGCATCAAGGCTCTTGCCGGTTTTGATGGTCGCTTCGAGCGATTTAACGGTCTTCTCAGAGAGGTGCTCGCGCATAACGCGCATGCAGAATACATTTTCGCCAAACAGTTCGGTGGGATTAGCCATTTCATTTCTCCTTCGTAGTCGGTTCAGTTCTTTTCCAAAAAAATCCAGATCGTCACTTCTGCTGATACTTCAGCCGAAGGCTTTCTTGTCTTAGCAACAAGCGTACCTCCAAGAGTCACCAGCCCTGCAATATCCTCAATCTGTTAATTAACAGTTAGTTGCGACAATAAGTCCTGCGTCGCGAAATTATTTTTTCGATGAATAAGTACCAAAGTGTATTTTATTCGGAATTTAAAATACATTTGTGTTCCGATTATTCAGTTTTGCTACGCTCCTCCAGCTTGCTTACTCTGTCCTGCAATGCGGCAATACGCTCCTTCATTTTCGGAAGGAGCATCACGCTGGCGTTCATTTTCTTCATTTTATCGGCCGGCATTGCAGGCGCACCCATAACATGGAGTCCATCCGGTATATCCTTGGTGACGCCGGATCTTGGACCAACGATCACCTCGGACCCAATGCTGAGATGACCGGCAATACCGGCTTGTGCGGCTAAAATAGTTTTATCCCCAATGGATGTACTCCCGGCAATACCCGTCTGTGAGACGATAACGGCATGATCACCGATGATCACGTTGTGGGCAATCTGCACTAGATTGTCAATTTTAACGCCTTTCCCGATCCGGGTTTTTCCGAAACGGGCGCGATCAATGGTTACATTCGCGCCGATTTCAACGTCATCGCCGATTTCAACGTGACCGATCTGAGGAATCTTTGTGCGGACGCCTTCGCTGTCCACCGAGTAACCAAACCCATCGCTACCAACTACCGTTCCGTTGTGGATAATCGTGCGGCTTCCAATTTGGGTGAATTCACGCAAGGAAACCTGCGGATAAAGAAAACTTTTTTCTCCGATAACGGATCGGAATCCGACATAACACTGAGCAGAAATCACCGTTCCCGCACCGATTTTTACACCGGATTCGATTACGCAAAACGGACCAACGCTAACTCCAGACCCCAGCTCGACATCTTGTGCAACAACCGCTGTCGGATGCACGCCGGACAATGGGCTTGGTGCAGGAACGTAGAAAAGTAAGGCGGCTTTAGCAAACGCGGCGTCAGGATTTTTGACGCGGATAAGTGTCGCTGAGCAATCTGCAATCCAATCCTCCGCAACAATCACAGCCGAAGCCTTAGTCAAAGCGGCTTCCGGAGCGTAACGCGGGTTGGCGACAAAGGAAACATCACCTGTTCCGGCCTCCCGAATACCAGCAACGCCACGGATTTCCACCGCCCCGTCACCATCGAAAGAGCCGTCTATATGCCGGGCTAAATCCGAAAGCTTCATGGTTTCTTATTTTCCTTCGCAGAGGGTTTATTTGTTTCTGTTCCGTCATCAAACAGGCCGCCGCCCTTAGACACATCAGGTTGCTTGCTATTAAGTATACCCAAAACGGCATCCGTGATTTCTACATCGGGATGGGTGTAGATAAAAACGCCGATTGCCGCACGGCGGGATGAGTTATCCACCACAGCGTTAAACCCTTCTTTTTTTGCATACTCCACGACGGTTTGTCGTATTTCATCCATGACTGTCTGACTCATGCGGGAAACCTGAAGCTGAAGTTGTTGCTGCCGCCGGGCGGTAAACTCTTCGATTTCTTTTTGCTTAGCTCTCAATACAAGCAGACGCTCTTCGTAAAGCATGCGCTTACTGTCGCGAATTTCATCAGTCAACGTGACGTCGCGCGCTTCTTTTTTCAGCGCATCCACCTCATTGTTAATGAGGGTCATTTCATCCACCATGATCTTCCGCTCAGCTTCAATGTCCTGCTGCTGAACCTCTGCCTTTGATTTGGCCAACTGTGTTTTGTAGAACTCGTTAAACGTCCGCTCAAGGTCTATAAAAACAATGTTTCCAGCCGCCATAGACGAATTAGCCAACAGGGAAATCGCAGCACCCAACAGAAAAAGTTTCTTCATCACATCTCCTTATTTCGCTGATTAGAACGAGTATCCCAACAGAAAGCTGAATCGTCCGCTGGCACCTTCATTGTTTTTATCCATAATGTGCGGAATCGCATAGTCCAGACGCAACGGAAACATCGGCAAATCTATGCGGGCGCCGATACCATAGCTGGAATTAATGTCCGCACCAAAGAAATCAAAAGAATTTTCGGAAACTGCGCCGATATCATAGAACACCGCGCCGCGGATTTTACTCCAGAGAGGAACTGTGTATTCTGCCGTCGCATACCAGCTACTGAGTCCGCCGACCGGCTCGCCAGACCCATCGGTTGAGCGGGGGCTGACATCACGGTACGCAAACCCGCGAATCGTGCGCGGTCCGCCAAGAAACAGTTTGTCGTAAATCGGAACGTGACTCGAATCACCATAACTATCAACCGTACGAACCTCGCCCTTAAGATTGAACACATGATCGTTCAGCACCGGCCAGAACTGGGAAGATTTCGCCTCCAGCGCATAGGTGCTCTCATCGCCTGCAAGCGGTCCGCCGGATAATTCAACGCCAACCGAACTGAAATTTCCTTTAGTAGGAATAAAGAACTGGTCGCGCGTATCACGCGAAATACTGGTGCCCACCGTTGATTTAAGAGAATCTCCCTCATCTAACTTTATCTCTGGCGGCGCGGTCGCTTCGATATTATCTACGGTGAACTGTTCGAGCGAGTAGCTCACCGTTCCGCGAGTGAAGGGATCCCAAATCGGTTTTGTGAGCGAGGTTTTGCTTCCAATGGTCTGCAAATCAAATTGATCGCTGTAATAGCTGGCGTTGCGATAATACAAATCCTGCCCCAGCGCCAGCTTACGATCCATAAACCAAGGCTCAATAAACGAAACTTCCAAGTCGTTGCGTTTCGTACCCGCCTGTACACGCACCTTCACCTTCTGCCCGTCACCGACCGGCGGCCAGCGCTGAATGTCAAAGTTGCCGTGCGAAAGTTCTGCAAAACCAACCAAGCTGTCCACGCTGGAAAATCCTGCACCGATCAGGAAACTACCCATCGCCTTTTCTTTAACCTTGAAGGCGAGATCGTAGGTGTTGGTGCCTGCCGCCGGAGCGTATGAACTGCTGACAGTTTCAAAATAGCCCAGATTTTTTAAACGGCTCTCGCTGGTTTCAACTTTGCCCTGATGGAAAAGCTCGCCGGGATAAACCGCCAACTCACGGCGCATCACTTCGTCGCGGGTTTTTTCACTGCCGCGAATATCAATCTCGTTGATATGCGCCAGCTCACCCTCACGAACGACAAAACGGATGGACGCTGTTTTTGTCGCCGGATCGGTGGTGATCACCGGTTGCACGTCGTTGCGGATATATCCGCGGTTGCCGTAATAGTGATTCACAGCAGAAGCAGAATCATCGATCACTTTGCGGGAAGCAAGTGCACCTGTCTGTATTTTGACCTGCTTCTCGAGTTCTGCGCGGTCATACAGGGTGTTGCCGTCAAATTCGATCGTACCGATTTGATATTTAACTTTTTCCTGCACGCGATAAACCAGCTCTACATTCCCGCCGCCAAGCGGTCTAAGTTCCGGGCCGTCCACCTGCACATCCAAAAACCCGCGATCCTGAAAAAGCTTACGAATAGCCGCCAGATCGGCTTCCTTCATCTCCGGCTTATACGCGCCGAACCAAGGCGTGATCCACCAGGTCTTTTTCTGCTGCATCACCTTCCGCAGTTCCCACGGATTAAACTCGTCCGAAGTTTTCCGGGACGGAAAAATATTGGGTGTCATCCTCCGGAGAACACTGTCGCTCGCAATGTTATCGCCCTCAAAGGTAATCTGCTTAACGCGCAACTTTTCGCCTTCATTCACCTTCAGCGAAAGATCGCCCGCGCCGGTTTTTTCGTCCGGCTTCAGTTCCCATGTGATGGTGGCATCAGGATATTTATTTTTGCGGCAATAGGCTTCGACTTTGCGCACCTTCTCACCAATCAGCGCTTCATCCACATAATCGCCCAGCGTCAACTCAAGTTCCTTTTTGATTTTGCGATTACCTATCCCTTCGGCACCGATAATATCAATCTGCCGAAGACGCAACCGGCTGGACACCTTGTAAACTAGCGTAAATTTGTCGCCGGACTGTTCGATGACGGCACGCACATAAGCAAACCGGCCGGATCGCTTCAGATTATCAACGTCGTGAGCAACCGCTGCATTCAGTTCAAATTCATTTACTATTTCCTGCCCGGCCCGCAACGAGGTGTAGGCACGCACAAACGATTCGTCCAGCACGGTGCTTTCGATGCTTTCAATGCGGACATCGCTAAGCACTACAGCGGAAAAACCGGAAGCCGCCAGTCCTGTCGTCAACAGCAGCAACCCAAGAAACAATTTTATTTTTTTCATCGTGTTTTACTCCGCCGCGCCATCTACTCCGTGACGTTCGTCCCGATCTTCAAACCGTGTGATGTCACTGAAAAAGTTCATTTTCACTTCGCCGACCGGCCCGTTACGGTGCTTGGCGATATCCACAATGGCCAGCGTGTCTTCTCCGGAGGCCACATCGGCATCTCTGTCCTTACTATAATAAAACGGACGCTGAAGCAATAGCACCACATCGGCATCCTGTTCAATCGCACCGGAATCACGTAGGTCGGAAAGCCGCGGTTTGCCGTCGCGAGTGCCCTGCTCCGGCGCGCGGCTAAGCTGACTGAGAATCAGAACCGGAATTTTCAACTCCTTTGCCATCGCCTTAATGCTGTTCGAAATCGAAGCGGTTTCCTGCTGCCGCCCTTCGCGTGAGCGGCGCTTATCCGCCAGCAACTGCAAATAGTCAATCACGATCAAATCGACATTATGGATTCGTTTCATCCGGCGGGCGCGAGCGCGCAGATCCATGACATCCAGACCGGCAGAATCGTCCACAATAATCGAAGCTTTCATCAGATGGTCGGCAGCAGAAGAAATTTTCCCGTGCTCGATCTCGGAAAAAAAATCTTTCCAGGCGGGCACCCCAGCTTTGCTGTAGAGCATGCGCCGGACAAGCTGTTCCTGCGACATTTCCAGACTGAATACACCGACAGCATACTTTTTGCCGCCACCTCGCCCGAGTGCGGCATTTTCCACAATATTCATAGCCAGCGATGTTTTGCCCATAGAAGGCCGTGCCGCCAGCACGATCATGTCGGTATTGTGAAGTCCGCGCAGTTTTTTATCGAGATCCATGAATCCCGTAGGAACACCATAGTCCTGAATATTGCCGTTTCTGATCTGGCCGGCCGTGTTATAGACAACCTTCTTCCAGTCTTCTGAAGAAGCGTTCTTTTTATCACTGAGTTCGTAGAAGGCCTCTTCGGTGCGGCCGAGAAGTTCTTCCGCATCGTCATCCGTGTAGCAATGGTCAATAGCCTCGGCAGCCTGACTGATAATGCGGCGCAACAGATGTTTCTGCTGAACGATATCAATGTAGTAGTCGGCATGCGCCGATGTCGGCGTGCTGTCGATCAGACCTTCGAGAAAGGCATAACCGCCCGTCTGATCGAGCCGTCCGCTTTTTTTAAGGTCTTCGCCGACCGTTAGCAGGTCGACGGCGTGCGCGCTCTGATACATTCCCAGAAGCTGCTCGAAGAGCACCCGGTGGGCGGGAACGTAAAATGAATCAGCGGACAGCGACTTAATTAGGCAGAGTTCAATAACCCGGTTGGATTCGATCAGAGCGGAGCCGAGGACACCTCGTTCGGCTTCCTCACTGTAGGGCGGAAGACGACGCCCGCTCTGATCGATAGAACTCATTCTTCAACGATCCATACCTTCAGCACAGGTTTGACTTCTGGGTGGAGGATCACAGTAACGTCAAATACGCCCAATTCGTGCAGCGGAGCATCCAGCTTCAATTGAGCGCGCTCCAGCGTAATGCCCTGTTCAGCCAGCTTCTCAATAATCTGAGCCGCTGAGACAGAGCCGAACATCTTGCCGCCTTCTGCAGTCTTCACCGCAATTGTGCAGGAAATGCTCTCAAACTTCTTCGCCAGCTCTTCAGCAGCCGTTTGTTCCTTGCGCATCAATTCAAGACGCTCAATACGTTTTTTCTCAATCTGGCGTTTTTTACCTGCGGTCACTTCCGAGGCCAGCCCGTTTGGAAAAAGATAGTTCCGTGCATAGCCGTCGGCCACGCGAACTACATCGCCCTCGATGCCGAGTCCAGGCACCGCATTCATCAACAAAACTTCTACAGCCATTTCAATTCTCCTCTATTCGCGCCTTAGCGCAAAAGTCCCATTACGCGAGCCTGACGGACAGCCCGCTTCACCTGACGCTGCTGCTTGGATGTTACACCAGTGTAACGACGCGAAAGAATTTTGCCGCGTTCGGTCATAAATTTACGGAGTAACTCCGCATCCTTGTAGTCGATTTCGGTCACGCCTTCCAGAAGCCGGCCGCCTTTTTCCTCTTTTTCGTATGCCATGTTCTATAATCCTTTCCTTATCAAAACGGTATATCGTCCTCATCCGCCGCCGGAATTTCAAATCCTGCCGACGTCGGCATGCTGTTATGGGGAGCGTCGGCCGTTTCGGCGCCGCGTTTCGGCGCGCCAAGAAACTGCACCCGATCCGCACGCACTCTCAACTTGCTGCGCTTTTCCCCCTGCTGATTCGTCCACTGATCGAGCTTTAAGCGTCCCTCAACGAAAACGGGCGACCCTTTATAAAGGTATTCCGCGCAGGTTTCCGCCTGGCGGGCCCACACTTCCACATCAACAAACACTGTGCTCTCAACCGTTTCGCCAGCTTTGTTTTTGTAGTTTTCGTTGATGGCCAGACCGAGGTCTCCAACGGCTGTCCCCGAAGGCGTGTAACGCACTTCCGGATCGCGGGTCAGATTGCCCATCAGGAATACTCGATTCAGGGTCGACATGTTTTACGCATCCTGAGCTGTAACCGCCTCGTCCTTCTGCATAAATTGTGCACGGAACACATTGGTGGTGAGTTTCAGACGGTGCTTGAACGCGTCAATCCGTCCGCCTTCGAGACGGAACATGAGCACGACGTAAATGCCGCCTTTTTTCTTTCTGAGCGGACGCGCGAATGAGCGCTTACCGAGCCGCGTTGAGCTTTCCAATGTGCCGCCCAGTTTTTCCAATTCAACTTTCACGGCCTCAAGAGCCTGATCCAGCTGTGCCTCATCCAATGTTTCGGGGAAAATAAACAGCCCCTCGTACAGTGTATTCAATTTCTATCTCCTTGCTCCTATACTCCATTAAAGCAGTTCATGGCCTGCTCAACTCCTGCAGTGCAGACCATCTCCACCGCATCTGCGGCGCGGCGAACCACATCCTTCAAATTCTGTTGCTCGGTATCCGAAAACGGCCCCAAGACATAATTTGAGAGCGACACACTATCAGGTTTCGGGCCGATGCCAATCCGAATCCTGCCGAAAGCGCCGTCTCCCAACACATCCATTACCGACTGCACTCCGTTGTGTCCACCCGCCGAACCTTGCGCTCTTACACGCAACTGACCCCAGCCAAGAGACACATCGTCAAAAACCACCAGCAAACCATCTGTCTTGCGAAGTATAGCCTCGACCGCTAATCCGCTGCGATTCATAAACGTCTGCGGCTTGACCAGTCGAACCGCCTCGCCACCGATTGTTCCTTTGGCCGTCTGCGCCGGAACCCACCAGTTCCGGCGGAAGGAAACTCCTGCACGTCCAGCGAGCTCATCCAGCACCAGAAATCCGATATTGTGGCGGGTCATTTCATACTCCCGCCCTGGATTTCCAAGCCCAGCAATAACCTTCACTCAGGTGGTCTCCTCGGAAGATGGCAGGCTTACTTCGCCGCTTCTTCCGGTTTCTTCTCGCGAATCACTTCCGGCTCGCCCGGCGCTGCAACAGCACCCGCTTCAGCCACCGGCTCTTCAACAACCTTCGGCAGAGAAACCGAAGCCACGCCCGTTTCTGCATCCATCAAGATCGTAATCTTGGAAGCGTCAATCTGAATGTCTTTAACTGCGAGAACGTCGCCGAGTTTCAGCGCGCTGACATCCACATTGATCGACTCAGGAATATCTGCCGGGAAGCACGAGATTTCGATGTGGTGCAGCAAATGATCCAGCACACCACCCTGATTCTTGACGCCGTCGGGTTCACCGACCAGCTCGACCGGAACTTCAATGTGCAACTTCTTGTCCATTGCAACTTTTTGCATATCGACATGAACCACGCCGTCGGAAATAGCGTCATGCTGAACATCCTTCAGAAGCACAGATTCTTCTTTGCCGGCGTCAATCTGAATTTTGATCATCACATGCTCACTCGTATGATGCCGCAGCATCTGTTCGAACTCATGTTTCGGCAATGAAACAGTGCGGGCTTCCGTGCCTTCGCTGTAAATCACACCCGGAACCCAGCCGTCGCGGCGCAGTCTGCGCGCATTGGCGGAACCCTTCTCATCTCTGCTCTTCACTATAATTTTTGCGTCCATAGCTTTCTTCTCCTCAAGTTATTCTGAAAAGTGATGTCACCGAATTGTTGTCATGAATGCGGCTGATTGCTTCGGCCAGCAACTCCGCCACAGAAAGAACCTTTACCTTACTACCGGTCTCACAGCGAGCTGGTACGCTGTCTGTCGTCACCAATTCTATAATCGGCGATTCGTTTATCCGATCCACGCCCTTGCAGTTCAACAGAGAGTGCGTCACCGCTGCACGAATTGATAAAGCTCCGGCCTGTTCCAAAAGTTTTGCAGCCGCAGTCAGAGTGCCAGCGGTTGATGTCATGTCATCCACCAGCACCGTATTACAACCCTTCACATCGCCGACCAGATGAGTCGCCGAGACATGCTCGGCACTCTTGCGCTCTTTACCGACCACAGCAACGCCAGCATCCAGCATATCCGCATAGGCCGCGGCCAGTTTCATACCGCCGGTATCCGGCGCCACAACAACCAGATCTTTCAACTTCTGATCGCGAAGATACTTCACAAAAACCGGCGCGGCATAGAGATGATCAACCGGTATATCAAAAAAGCCCTGAATCTGCTGAGCATGCAGATCCATTGTCAATAGACGGTTGGTTCCCGCCGCCACCAGAAGATTAGCCACCAGCTTGGCGGTGATCGGAACGCGCGGTTGATCTTTACGATCCTGCCGGGCATAGCCGTAGAACGGCATCACCGCCGTAATGCGCTGCGCGGAAGCACGCTTGGCCGCATCAATCATGATCAGCAGTTCCATCAGATTTTCATTCGGTGGATAAGAAGTCGGCTGAATAATGTACACATCGCGCCCGCGGACATTTTCGGCAATCTTTACGAAAATTTCTCCGTCCGGAAAACGGCTGATCTGAACATCACAGAGCTTTTCGCCAACTTTGGCGGCAATGCGTTCTGCCAGATCCCGATGGGCTGTGCCTGTTAAAATTTTCACCGCTTCATTTCCTTATTGTAGTCGTGTTTTTTTTAGCCGGTCGTCTACCCGTCCCAGTGGATTTGCCCGACTAGGATTTGAACCTAGACGCCAAGAATCAAAATCTTGTGTGCTACCATTACACTATCGGGCAGCCCTTTTTATGCCAAAAAAAACACCTCTCTCCCCCGAGAGAAGCGTTGAACCATAAAAAGAGCCCCCACTGTTGTCAAATTAAAACGGGAAAGAGAAAAATTACATCCGCCAAAAGAGGATTTATGCGGCCTGCCGCTCTTTTTTCGTGCATTTAGATACATCTTGAATATGCTTCGCGCGTGAATAAATACAGATTAGCTCCAGTGATACTGCTCTGCGTGACGCTCAACGGGTTCGCGCAGAATGAAAGTTCGGCTTTCGATTTTAATGTGCTCAAAAACCGGGCGCAAAATCTGGCCGCCGCACCCTATCAGCCTTCGGACCGAAGCCTGCCCGATGAGTTGCAGCGCTTTAATTACGACGATATGCGCAACATCCGCTTCGATCCAAAATCCGCCATCTGGCGCATGGAACGGCTTCCTTTCCAGCTCCAGTTTGTTCATCGCGGCGGCCCTCAGAATGGACACATTACAGTAAATTCCATCGAAGACGGACGGGCTGAACTGATCCCCTTTTCAAAAAGCCTATTCAACTACTCGCAGGTCAAGATAAACGGACGCCTCCCCGAGGATCTCGGATTCAACGGCTTTCGCATCCATTACCCGCTTAACTCCATGGAATATCTCGACGAAGTCATCGTCTTTCAAGGCGCTTCCTATTTCCGCTCCTTAGGCAAAGGATTGCACTACGGCCTCTCTGCGCGCGGACTGGCCATCAACGTAGTTGGAAAAACGCCGGAAGAATTTCCGGAGTTCACCGAGTTTTGGATTGAAAAGCCAGACAGCCGGGCTGATCGCATAAAAATTTATGCACTTCTAAACAGCCAGAGTCTGGCCGGGGCATACGAGATGATGCTTATTCCCGGCGTCGATACCGTCATGGAAATCAAGGCCGCCCTTTTTGCCCGCCAGCCAGTTGAAGGCCTTGGCCTTGCGCCGCTCACCAGCATGTTCTGGTTCGGCGAATTCTCCAAATCCCGCTTCGGCGATTTCCGCCCCGAAGTGCACGACTCCGACGGACTGCTCATCCACACCGGTGCCGACGAATGGCTATGGCGCCCGCTCTCCAACGAAGGTGGCATCAAGGTCTCCTGCTTTACCGAAGGCTCGACTCCCGCAGGGTTCGGTCTGCTTCAGCGTGATCGGAATTATTCCAATTACGAAGACCTCGAAACCTTCTACCAAAACCGCCCCAGCACATGGGTGGAGCCGGGTAGCGGGTTTGAACACGGCGAAATCCGGTTGGTTGAACTCCCGACCCACATGGAATACGCCGACAACATCGTTGCCTTCTGGATGCCCTCTGAACCGCTCACTCCGGAGAAACCGCTCGAATTTTCCTACCGCCTCCACTGGTTCCGAGATGATGCCGCCCTGCCGCCGCTGGCCAGAACGCTGGCCACCCGCATCGGCGACGCCACCGAATATCCTGGTGCCAAAAAATTCGTTCTCGATTTTAGCAATACCCCCGGACTGGATCGCGGCAACCCCGACAGCGTCAAGCCGGTCATCTCAATTACCAACGGAAATCTGAAGGGCAAACATCTTCAGCGTAACGATCTTGGAAACACATGGCGCGTCTTCTTTGATGTCGAACCGGTTGACCGAACTCAACCTGTCGAAATGCGCTGTTTTCTACAATCAGGCGGCCTGCCGCGGAGCGAAACGTGGACCTACTTCTGGAACCCATAGAACCCTTCGTTCCCACCTGGGGCAGCCCGGAGGAATGGAACAGCGCCTATGAAAAGCTCGAGAGCTACCTGCGGGCTCACGAGGTGGATAGCCATTTGCACCGTGCACACCTTAACACCATGATTCTGCGCCGCGTCAGCCGTCGGTGGCAAGATCAACGCCCAACAGCGCCTCTGGCAACATTGGTCATTGAAGAAGCGAATCGTCTGCTGAACGAATGGTTCACTCTCATTATGGAGTTGCCAGCCGGAACCAGTACCAGTTTTACCGCTGCCGACGGGCGTGTCGCCCTGTTCCTCTGTGACGGGCCTTTGCGTTGGCCCTACGCGTTTCTTGAACCCCGACAGATCCCGACCGACCTAAAAGTCGCCATGCGCAAAAGCCTTATCCGCGCCGGGCCCGAACTTCAGATCAGCAACATGGTGCCGCGCCCGATTGATCTAGGGCTTTTCCCGGAGATCGCCGACGACGCCATGGATGCTTTAAATCGCATGCCGGTTATCAAAGCCTTGGTCGGCTGGTTAATTTTTCTGGCATTCCTAACTTATCTTTTCTGGATGACACGATGACGGCAGTAAAATTTCTATCGGGCGCTCAAAAAATTCGCCGGCGCATTATCTTCTTTTCGCTGGTGTTCCTGCTTATCACGCTGGCCACCTGGGTTATGGCGGATATCCTCTGGCGCGGAGGAATGAACAGTTGTGAAATCGCCATCCTAGTTCTCTTTGCCATCCTTTTTACACCGGTCTCTCTCGGAATCGTTCAGGCGCTAACGGGCTTCATCGTTCTCTGGCGTCAGAAAGATCCGGCCCGCATTCTGTCCCTGATCGAAAAAACGAATGACCTTCCGGAACTTCCGGTTACAGCGGTTGTCCTCCCTATTTTCAATGAAGACGTCAGCCGTGTATACGAAGGTCTGCGCGCCATCTACCGCTCGGTCGAACGAACAGGAAATCTTTCGCGCTTCGACTTCTTCATCCTGAGCGACTCCAACGATCCCAATAAATGGATCGAAGAAGAAATGGCCTGGGCTGAACTCTGCAAACAGGTTTCGGGCTTCGGACGCATCTTCTACCGCAAACGTAAAACCGCCCTCAACCGCAAGAGCGGAAACATCAGCGATTTCTGCCGCCGCTGGGGAAGCAAGTACCGCTACATGGTCATTCTCGACGCCGACAGCGTGATGAGCGGCGACTGCCTCGTCAAACTGGCGCAGCTCATGGAACTGAATCCACAGGCCGGTATCATTCAGGCCGCCCCGGTTCAGGCTCTCAGCGAAAGCCTCTTCGGGCGAGGTATGCAGTTCGCCGGCTCGTTATACGGCCCTGTATTTCAGGCCGGACTCAACTTCTGGCAGGCCGATGAAGGCAACTATTGGGGCCACAACGCCATCATCCGCCTTGCTCCGTTCATCGAACATTGCGCCCTGCCCGACCTGCCGGCCAGTAAAACGCCCCGCGCCAAATTCATGAGCCACGACTACGTCGAAGCGGCGCTCATGCGCCGCGCCGGCTACGAAGTCTGGCTGGCCTACGGCCTTGGCGGAAGTTACGAAGGCGGCCCGCCGACACTCCTCGACATGGCGAAGCGCGACCGGCGCTGGTGCCGCGGAAACTTTCAGCATAGCTGGCTTGTTCTCTCGCCTCATGTCCGGCCCATCAACCGCCTGCACCTTGCCCTCGGCATCATGAGTTATCTCTCTTCGCCGCTCTGGCTCTTCTTCATGCTCATTGGAACACTCCAGTTCTGGATCGCCTCCCGGCTCACCGTTCGCACTTTCGACTATGATGTCGGGCTTTCCTCTCTGCTCGACATCGGCGGCAATCAGCTGGCCATTATTCTTTTCGCCACCACGATCTCGCTGCTCTTCCTGCCCAAACTGCTCAGCCTGCTTCTGATTCTGCGCAGCCGGCAAACCGCCCTGCCGTTCGGCGGACGTCTACGCGCCACCCTCAGCGTTTTTATCGAACACCTGTTTTCCATGCTGATCACCCCGATTCTCATGCTCTTTCACTCCCGGTTTGTCCTCGGCGTTATGGCGGGACAAGAGGTTGGCTGGGGCACTCAACGGCGCGGCGGCGAAAACGGCGCGGACTGGGGCGAAGCCATCGAAGCTTACGGTGGACACACGATTGTCGGCCTCCTTTGGGGCGCACTGGCATGGCGCATTAATCCCGCCTTCTTCTGGTGGATGAGCCCGATCTTTATTGGCCTTGTCGCCGCCATTCCGGCTTCTTTACTACTCGGCAACGTATCGGCAGGAACCGCCGCCCGCCGGATGAGACTTTTCATGACCCCGCAGGAAAGCAATCCGCCGGTCGAACTGGCGGAGCTGCAGGTCAGTCTGGATGCCTGCACTCAGCATGTACCGCCGCTCGAACCGCTACGCAAAAACTACGGCTTTATGCAGGTTGTCATCGATCCTTACGTCAACGCCATCCACATCGCTCTGCTGCGGCGGCATAACAAACGCAGGCTGGAAGGCACTTACTTTACACAGCTTCAGGATCGCGTCGTGACAGAAGGCCCCGACGTGCTGAGCCGCCGCGAACAAATGGCGCTACTGATGAACCCGGAATGCATGGCCTGGCTCCATGAGCAGATCTGGCTTCTGCCGCCGGAAAAACTGGCACCGTGGTGGATGATGGCGCTACGACAGTACAACGTCCTTGAAAGCAAGCCGCAGACCGCGCTCTATTTGTAACGGGAGCGGAACAGACTCCGGAAGCCGTGAGTAAGATGAACGCCGGCAATCGCAACACCAACCAGTAGAAGCGATGTGCCGCAGGGACAGGCCAGATAACGGGCCTCCCAGCACGGCTGATATTTCTGCTTAAAGAAGAACAGCCGTTTATAGCCGTAGAACCGTTCGAGATTTTCAAAGACAAGCCGGATAGCGCGATCATGCATGCTGTGTTCGCTCGGATCCGATGTGTTCGCCAGCGGCGCGCTACCAAAACTGACTTCCTCGATGCCTTGATCGCGAAACGACTGAATGGCTTCCAGAATCAGAAAATCCATCACATCCCGGGTCTCGGCGCGACTCCGCATGAGGTCAAGACAGCGGCCTCTACCATGGTTATAGGTGTGCCATGTCGCAAAAGCTTCCAGCCGACCGTCCGGCGAACAAACCGTCGCCACGCCTTTTTCACGAATTTCTTGTGGATCAAAGGAACTGAGATCAAAACCCATCTCTCCGCCGCGTTTTCGTTTCAGCCAGTCTTTGGACAGATCCAGAAGCTGCCGCTCCATTCGCTCATCTGTCACAGATCCCTCGCCGCCATACCACCCGAATACCAGTCCGTTTTTCCGGGCCTTATTCCGGGCGGTGCGTAGGTTCTGAAACCGTGCTCCTTCCAGTTTAAAATCCGCCACCCGAAGCCGGGCCTCCTCGGCAATCCGGATGAGCTGGAATCCGACCCGCTCGTAAATATCGCGATGGGTGTAGTGGGAACAGTAAAAAACCGGCTTCCAATCGCAACTGCGGCAATGGCGGATAAATCCGTGCACCAGCTTTTCCCGGCAATCCGGTCGGCAGATCGGATCGGCCAGCACCACTGCGACATTCCACCAGAGCGCGTAAGCGACAACGCCTTCCGCACCTTCTTCAAAGTAATAGTGCTTATCCGGAAGCAGAGCAAACACGGCCATCGGATCATCCGAATAGGTTTCCACCAGCCGTTTGACGTTTTCAAAATCTTCCGGGCTGTGCGTGCGTTTTCTTAGAATCACCGGGCGCAGAACCATGATCAGCGCAAAAAAGCCGATAAACAGCCCCTGAAGCCGGATCGTATGCAGAAAGTGAGCAGCTTCCCTGCCGGCCAGTTCATTAAGCTCTGTTTTGATCTGCAGAGCGGTAAAAACCGCCCCGTGAAACGCCTCGCTCCAAGACAGCGGATCCCCAAAAACCCCACGTGCGCCCAATCCATGAATGGCTACTGTTCCATAACTCACAAGCAACAGAAACATTACACCAGCAGCAGCAACACCAAACCGGAAAGAAGACACATCGGAGCGGGCATCAAACAGACGGCGACGCCGGAATAATGCCGCCAGTAT
>CAZSSI010000016.1:15889-17349 GCA_964609345.1 uncultured Verrucomicrobiota bacterium
CTGTCCAGACTCATCAGCAGAAGACCTGCAAGTTTCGGCGGACGGTTTGTTCCTTTTGCTGCGGCAATCGCCTGGGCAGCTCCCATACTCCAGCCGCCGTAAAGAACCGGAAGTCCCTCGGCATGCAATTTTTTCGCCGCAAAATCCGCCACAACGGCCATATCCTTCGCAACGGTCGGCTGGTCGAAATCTGTTGCTGAATATTTTTCGAAATCAAATGCGACAACGGCCAGATTGGCCTCTTTCAGCCAGATGGCAACCACGTGCTCCCACGCGCTCCAGCCGCCATCGCCCGACCCGAAAACAACCAGCGCACGCGGATCATTACCCTCTGGTGCATAAAGCCTGACATCAAACTCGCCGTGTGTAAGCGTGATTTGCGTCAACGGAGGAAATTCCGGTTCGCCTCCTTCCGCGCTTCGTCCCGACAATGGGGAAAACAGGAGACTCAAAAAGAAAACCACACCGGTAGCCCGCATCAACATGGACCCAGCCATAAATTACTCCGCATGCCCCTTGAACTCATACCAGCAAAGCATTGATGTAAACATAGAAGGCTATACAAAGGCAATCATAGCCTCAGACCAAGCAGAACTAGAATCAGCGCGGCAACCGCCTCAATCAGCGCGATACGAAGAACATTGATCTTCGGTGCCAGCGCCTGAACCCGCTCATGATTCCAAAGTCCGAACGCCGCATCCAAAAGCAGAATAATCGCCGCCCATGTGCTGATTGCATTCCAGTTCATCCGTTGTCCTTGTGAATTCAGTCGATTATTCCAGCACAAAATCTATCGGCTGTATAAATTCAAACCGCTCAGGAAGACTCATACCAATGTTTCTCCCCTGAAGCTTACTCAGCGTTGCTTCAACTCCTCTACCGAGCAGCGGATTCCCGCGCCGCTCTGTAATCTCATAGCTGGCAATCGTACCGTCCGGCTCAAGACGAATTCGTACGCTAACCTGTCCGGTATAACCTGCTCTTCGCGCCGCCGATGGATAATATTTTTCGCGCTGAATCATTGCATTGAGCTTTGCAATCGCCAGTTTGCGCCAATTGATCTCTCCCGCCCGTCCCGACCCCGCCAGCGGTTCAGCGGCCTCGATCTGCGCCCCCGGCGCGGAGGCCGACTGCGCCACCTGTGCAGTCTGCGCTTCAGTAGAAACCGAAGCCTCACTCGCCTCAGCAGGACGCGTCGCCACAGGCTCAGGCTGAGGCGCTGGTTCCGGCAGTTTCTGAATTTCTTCAAGCGGAACCTCCGCCGGCTTGGGCGCCGGAGGCGGCGGCACCGGCCGAGCCGACGAAGCCGCAGCGGGCTGCAACGCAATCTGCATGACACTTATATTGGCAGCCCTCGGCCCCATGGACGGCCACTGTTCAATAGCGACTCTCCGTACCGCGAAAAAGATCAGCGTTCCGGCCGCGACGTGCAACAGACAGCTGAACACAAATGCCTGTCG
>CAZSSI010000017.1:0-17264 GCA_964609345.1 uncultured Verrucomicrobiota bacterium
AGCGCATCATGCTGTCCAAAAAGACGGCCGCGCAGATCGCGCAAGTCCGCAAAACCGTTATTCACTTAACGGAGCTTGTGGAACTCATTGACCCGATGCTGGCCGACAAAGCCGTCACCGGTGATGAAGCCAAACAAATGTTTGACGCGGTCAACCAGACCCGGCTGGAGATTTTGAATCTCTGGGCCGACGGAGAATCCGCCAAACAACTCGAAGCCAAGCTCCCCAACTGACCACTGATCGAATTTTGATCTCTGGTCTTGCCGCCTTCGGGCGGCTTTTTTATTATCTCATCCGTCTGCTCATTTAGGGAAGCAGACACCAAAAAACGGCGCTGAAACACTCTGAAAAGTGTGGCGAAAAGTGTGGCTTTCACCCATCAAAAAGCACCGTTTTTCATATCATTTCAATACCCTTGACAAATCAAGTTAGTTTTTGTAGCTTGCTGATAGTCAGAGACTTACTGAAACAAAAAGTCACCGGCTGAATACTAAAAAATAGATTTCTAATCCGACGGTCACAGGTTCGAATCCTGTCCGGGGTACCATTTGCCGTAAAGTGGCAAATGCCGAAGACATAGGTTTTTTTCTGGAGAGACAGTGAATCATTCATGGGTTGAAATTGATCTGAGGCGTTTGAAGCAGAATGTGCGTGCACTGCGTTCCGCTATTCCTGTCGAAACGGCTGTGATCCTCGTTGTTAAGGCCGATGCCTACGGGCACGGGCTGGTTCCGGTGGCAAGAGCGGCGGCTGAAGAGGGTATCAACTGGTTCGCGGTCGCCTTCTTTGATGAGGCACTCAAAATCCGCGCCGCCCTGCCGGATGTTAATATTTTGGTGCTGGGGCTGGTATTGCCGGAGCATGTCGGTGAGCTTTTAGAAAAACGGATTTTCCCAGTGATTACCTGTCTTGAACATGGGCTTGCATTGGCTAACGCTGCACGTGCCGCAGGCCGGACTCTTCCGGTGCATCTGAAGGTGGACACCGGCATGGGTCGTCTGGGTGTGCAATGGAATGAAGCGGGCGAAGCAGTTCAAGTGCTGGACGAAGCGGGTGGTCTCGAATGGGCGGGCGTTTGCAGTCATTTTGCCCGGGTTGACCCAGATCAGCCCGATCATGCTTCGGCGCAGGCTACGAAATTCCATGAAGCGCTGAAGGTTCTGCCTTCGACTGCTTTTAAACATCTTTCGAGCAGCCGTGCCGCGCTTTTTTTCCCCGATTGGGATCTGAACGGCGTCCGGCAGGGGATTGTTCTCTATGGTTATGGTGCAAACGACCCGAAAGGACGTTTCCAAACCCGGCCGATTTTACAATGGAAGGCGAGGGTGGTTCAGGTCAAAAAAGTACCGGCCGATTTCGCAGTCGGTTATTACGGAACCTACCGGACAGAGTATCCCACGCAAATTGCCACGCTGGCGGTCGGCTATGCCGACGGCTATAACCGCGCGCTGAGCAATAAAGGTGACGTGCTGATCGGCGGGCGGCGTTGTGCGGTGGTCGGACGCGTCAGCATGAACTGGATCACGGCGGATGTCGGCCCGGATGCCAGAGTGAACGTAGGCGACGAGGCGGTTCTGATCGGCGAACAGGGCGAAGAATCGATCTGGGCTGATGAGCTGTCGAAAATCTGCCGGACAATTCCGTATGAGATTCTCACCAGCATTCATGCGTCGTTGGAAAGAAAATACGTTTAAGAGTGGATAATCCAAAGGTTTGGTCAAAGACCTTTTCCGAACCATCGGCGGGATGTGCCGATGATGATGCATAGTCCGGAAATAAAAATTCCGGAAACCAGAGCGATGGATCGGAAGCGCTGGATATCCATACTGTACTCTGCTGGCTTAAGCAGAATATAAACCGCGATCCCTAAAGATAGTGCCACTGCTGACACCCACCAGAGCCACGCATGTCGATTCGGTTTCATCATAACCATCATATTCCGCACAGATTACCGTTTTGTAATTTCTGTACAAGCCAACATTCTACCAGACTGCCGTTAGAACTCCAGCTTTTCGCATTGTCTTAATATTCGATCCAGACTGTTTTGCAGTTTTTCCATGTCTTCAAACATTGCTTCACCGGATTGTCCATACCGGTAAACCTCTACCTGCTCAAAAATTGCACGTAGCATATCAGTGTGTTCCGAAGAAAGCCCGGCGCGGGTCGCGGCTTGCAATACGGTGGTAGGGGTTACATCGCCCGGGGGCAGATTAAGCCGATGCCCGAAATAATCCGTCAGCGCATTCCGCAGGGAGTCATAAAAAACTGAAACATTACCGTGTCGTCTGGCGTGTTCGGCAGTGCGCAACGCTTTGCGGGCCGCCTTGGGTGCTTTTTTGCGCCGAACTTTTGCCGTATTACCCTGACGCATCCGGTAGAATTTTCGTCCGGCGAAAATAACAAAACTTGCCGCCAGCATCGCCGGAAGCGTCCAGAGCCATGGCCGGACAGTCTGCCAGAAGGTTTTCAGCCGTCCTTCAATGCGTTCCAGATCGCTGCTGGTCGCAAAAGGAGTTTCCGGTGGCGGCTGGACGATGGAATCCTTGGCCGCAAAAACCTGTGACGTACTGTTGGATGTGGCCGTCACCGTGATCGGGATAGGGGCGCTGCTGACTGTGCGGTACTGACCGGACTGCGTGTCAAAAAACGAAAAAACAATCGACGGAATTTCTTTCGCATCAGCCGTGCGTGGAGAAATTACCTGTTCAAACTCAACGGCGCTTGCTTCCTGTTTGCGAACCGGATCGCCGAAGAGGCGGAACAGCCCGTTCGTCGGCGGAGCGGGCATTATAATCCGGTCAAAATTTCCGTTGCCGCTGATCCGCATGGACAACGTTACCGGGTCGCCCGGATGGACATCCTGTGGGTGAGCGCTGACTTGGAAATCAAATGTGCCAATCGCTCCGCCGAATCCCGAAGGTTTTCCGGTTTCTGGAAGCGGCTTTACGTTGATGACTGTTTTTTCCACCGGCAGATCCACGGGACGCGTTTCTATCCGGTCAAAAAACGAATTAAAGAAAGGATCGCGCTGCGAGTTTCTCTGATTGGGCACCGCAACCTGCGCGGTGACGACAGGTGCGAACGCAAATGCACCGGAGCTTAATGCCCGGGTGCGGGTGCGGAATCGGCGGACATCGAAAACCACGTTACTCACCACATCGCGCGACGGTGCGATCTCCTGCCATTTTAAGTCGGAGAGTCCGGTTTCCGGCATGCCGTTCAGTCCGATATTGCCTGCCAGCTGGACGCCTTGCCGGGAATAAACGGACAGGGTCAGTTCAAAAGGTTCCTGTATATACACGCTGTCGCGATCCGCCGTCAGCACGGCGAACAGCAGATCGCTCCAGCTTTGCGCCTGCTGCGCGTTCTCGCTGCCTGCGACAACCTTCAGTTGCCCGCCCAGTTTTTTTGTTTCATTGCCGACTTTGTAGTCAAACGGGCCTACCGAAAACGTTCCGGTTTTTTGCGGATAGACGGTGTAATTGAACGCCACGAAACTGTCTGATTTTCCGTTTACCCATGTGGACTGTTGCGATTGTCCGGCACTCACAAAACGGAGACCGGGAACGTCCGGCAGCGACGGAGGTTGCGGATTCTTCGCATCGCGCACCTCAATACTCAGCGTAGCCGATTCGTTCAGTTGAATCAGCGGCGGCTGAATGTTCATGGTCGCCTCAAAGCCGAAAGCATTCGTGGCAATCAGTCCGATCAAAATCGGAAATCTAAAATCGAAAATCTTCAATCGTCTCTCCTACCAATCCTTGTCTACCCGCACTGGGCCGCCCAAATACGGTTTTAAATTTGCCCGCCGATCCTGCTCATCCTGCTTCATCGCGTCAAGCAACTGCTGCGCTTCCTCCGGGCTCATCTCACCGGCCTGTTTCGGCTGAGCCGACTGCTGGTTCTGTTGTTGATCGGGCTTCTGTTTCTGATCGGCCTGATCCTGCTTTTGATCCTCGTTCTGTTTTTTCTGTTGATCTTGCTGGTTCTGGTTTTTCTGATCCTGTTTCTGATCTTTTTGGTTTTGATCTTTATTTTGCTGATCTTGTTTCTGCTGGTCCTGTTTTTGCTTTTGCTCCTCGATCAGCTTTTTGAGCCTCCGCAGCTTCTCGTCATCCGGAAACTTCATCAGAGCCTGTTCGACCAGATTGCTGGCCACCGGTGTGTTTCCGTAAATATATTCTTTGGCCGCCGGATTAAACAGCTGCATGGCGGTCTGTGCCGAAGCAATAGAGCCCAGCGCGACGAACATTAAAATGGAATGATAAAGCTTCATGGCTTCAGCGGGTTAGTCGGGTAAACAATTTCAATAACCTTGTGATTGCATTCATTGAACTGCTTGAATTCTTCCGCAAGCTTTTCATCCAGATCGAACGCCCATTTGCGGGCCGGGGTGTCCTTCATCATCAGATCAGCGGCGGCTTTATATTCATAGGCAGCGACGGCCTTTTTGGCTTTTTCCAGTTCTGCCTGAGTATCTTTTACAGCGTTCTCCAGTATCTTAATTTGATCGTTTGCATGTCGGGTCAAATCCTGTGCCTTTTGGCTGTCGGGCGACAGGTCGGCCAGAACCGGCGACAGCAACGTTTTGGCCTGCGTAAAGTTTTCTTTGGCGGTCTTGGCCTTGAACTCCTGCAACAGGGCGTCGGCTTCCTGAATTAGTTTGGTTGCACTGTTGATGCGGGTCATTACGGCCAGATTAATCGCCCGTTCAAAATTCTGTTTGGCGGCGTCATCCTTCGGATCGATCCCGAGTGCCTGCTCAAAAAGATCTGCGGCCTGCATCGCGATGTCGTAAACCGCATTGGTCTGCGATGGTGTCCCGGCCATCAGCGCGGTTCCTCGGTTATAAAGCGCTTTCTGCTTCAGCTTATTGTCTTGGGTCAGCGCGGCGGCCGTGGCGAACGCTTTTTCTGAACTCTGGAAATCTTTCTGCCGGTAGAGCACGTTGCCGCGGTTGTAGTTTCCAATATCCGGAAACTTTTCGACCGTTTTTTCCAAGGACTGGAACGCGTTGGTGTAATCGCCTTTTTTATACGCCTTCGCCCACTCGACGGCGTTGGCTGGTGGGGCTGAGAGCAACATCAGAAACACAAGAATGGCTGCCGGACGGAACAGACCTTCGGCCAGCAGGAAGAACAGGGCGGCGGCGGCGAACCAGCCGAAACGCTCCTCATAGACTTTCGCCAGACGCGTTTCCTGTTCGCCGCGCTGGAGGCTGGAGATTCCCAGTTTATAAATCCGGTCGAGTCCGAAATCGCCGGGCGCGGAGCGCACGTAGAAACCGCCGGTTTCGCGCGCCAGTTTTTCCAGCAGCCCTTCATTCAGCGAACTTTTCACGACCTGACCCTGAGGATTTTTTACGTAGCCTTCGGACGTCGGAATCAAATCGCCGTCCAGCGTGCCGACGCCGATGGAGAACAGCTTGATGTTGTCTTTGCGAAGCTGTTCCGCCATGCGCATCGGATCGCCTTCGAGGTCTTCGCCGTCGGTAATGAGAAGTATCACCCGGTCGGCTTCGGACTTGGCGTCAAAACTGTCGGCTGCTTTTTTGAGCGCCTGTTCAATGGCGGTTCCGCCGCGCGGAATAATTCCGGCGTACAGATCGTCGAGCATCATGATGAAGGCGGCGTAATCAATCGTCACCGGGCATTGCAAAAAACTGCTGCCGGCAAACGCAACCAGCCCGATCCGGTCGCCCTTTAACTGTTTCACGAAATCCCGCACGGCCCACTGCGCCTGTTTCAGGCGGTTGGGTTTAATGTCTTCCGTCAGCATGCTTTTCGATGTGTCGAGGACGACGATAATGTCGAGCCCGCGTTGTTTAACCTCTTCCCATTTGCTTCCCCATTGCGGACGGGTCAGTGCCAGTCCGATACAAAGCAACGCAAGCATCCGTAAGACCATTCGGCGGAGTCCGCTCTTTCTGGTATGACCCGGAATAACAGTTTCCCATGCACTGGAGGCAATTAGTTTTGCCAACCGTGCGGCACGCTGCCGGTGCATCCAGATAAACAGCACGACCAGCGGAATAATCAGCAGAAGCCATTTGATAAATTCTGGAGCGCCGAATTTCATTCCGGAAGCCTCCCAAAGCGTGACAGGGTTAGAACTTTTTCCAAGGTCAGGAAAATCAGTGCGGCGACCAGCCAGCCGCCAGCCTTTTCCTCAAAGCGGGTGAACTGCTTCATTTCGATTTCGGTTTTCTCGAGCTTATCGATTCGGTCATACACATCTTCCAGCGTTTTCATGTCACGGGCGCGGAAGAATTCGGCTTTGCTCAGCTCTGCAATGCGCTTCAGCGTCGCTTCGTCAATTTCCTGCGGCGGCGCAGTAAAGAATCCCTGCCGAACCGGCAGTCCGCCGCCGATTCCGATGGTGTACACTTTGATGCCGAGTGCGGCGGCGGCCTGCGCGGCATTTTCCGGCGTCAGTTCGCCGCGGTTGTTGATGCCGTCGGTGAGCAGAATCACGATGCGGCTCTTCGCTTTGCTGTCGCGCAGGCGGTTGACGGCGGAAGCAATCGCATCGCCGATGGCGGTGCCGTCCTCCAGCATGCCGGTGCGCAGGCCGTCCATACGTTGAACCAGCCAGCTGTGGTCGAGCGTCAGCGGCGCAATCGAATAGGGCAGTGCGGCGAACCCGACCATGCCAATCCGGTCATCTTTGCGTTTGCTAATGAACTCGCTGATGACCTGCTTGGCGGATTCAATTCGGGTTTGCCGCAGGCCATTGCGCGAAAAGTCCGGCGTTTCCATCGAAGTGGAAAGGTCGAGCAGCAGGACGATATCCACGCCTTCGGTGTTCACGCGGCTCTCCTGCAGTCCGCGTTGCGGACGGGCAATCGCAATAATCAGACAAGCCAAGCCCAAAACGTAAAGTGCGGTCAGTACCGGTTGCAGACGAACGGCCAGGCTGACCGGCAGTTTTTTTAGCAGCGCGCCGTCCGGAAAGTTGACAGCCGATCCGCGGCGGCGTGCCCGCCACCACAGCAGTACCGGAATTACCAGTAGAAGCAGAAGAAGCCATGGATGGGCAAATCTCATTCTCTGTCCTCCGGTTGTGGTTCTTCTTTGGTTTGTTCAACGAACTGTTCAACGGTTGCAAAAGCATTTTGCATGACATCTTGCTGAGCATCGGCACGGGCGAATTTAACGAGGTCGGCCTGAGTCATGAAGTTGCGCAACGCCTGCTGTTCTTTGAATTCCAGCCGGGTGTCGGAAGACATGGCGCAGGTCAACTCTTCTGTGGTGGATTCCGGCGCATTAAGACTGAACCGGTTTTCAAGATAGGTGCGCAGAATCAGCGAGAGTTCGGTGAAGAACGGCTCCGCCGACCACGGTTTCCCGCGCAGAGCGGTGAGTGCCATCCGTGCGATGATATGCGGCGGTTGCGGCGGAGGCATCTGAAGGATCGTACGCGGCTTGTTCAGGAAAATGAGCGTTGCGATTCCGGCGATCAACGCGAGCAGGGCGATGATCAGGAAAATCCATAGCGTGTGCGGAATTTGCAGCGGCGGTTTGATGATGTCTTTGATGTCAGAAAGTTGTGTCGCATTCGTCGCATTCAGCGAACTTTGAACATGCAGCACCAGTTCGGGAAGTGACTGCGCTTTTTGTGTGCCGTTGGAAAAAGTGCAGATGACTGGATTTGTGACGACTGTCCATTCGCCGATCCGGAAAGAGGTTAGCTGGTAGATTTCTTCCGACTCCAAAATGGTTTTTGTAAGTTCCCGGTTACTGAAAGCACGACCGCGTACTGCCACTTCTTTACCGTTACCAATGTTCGGAAAGCTGATGGTGCTGCCGGAAGGATGGCGTGCTGTCAGTGTCAGAGTAACCGGATCGCCGACACGCAGCGTATCGGCGCTCAATGTGGCATGAACGGCAAATTCACCCGGCGGTAACGGCGCCACCGGCTTTCCGCAGCCGGTCAGAAGTGCCAAAAGAATCAGTAAACATGGATAACGAAAGTTCATCTTCTGCGGCTCCGCTGACGGAAAAATTTCATAAATGCTTTGTCATAAGGTTCGCCGGTGAAAAGCTCAATGGTGTCGATACCAGCGCGGCGCAATGTGCGCTGCAATGTTTCGCGCTGCTGTTCCTGTGTAAGAAGCAGCACACTGCGCACGGCGGTGCTGGATGTGTCGACGAGAATTCGTCCGCCGCTTTCCGGATCACGCCATTCGATGAGGCCGGCTTTCGGCCACATGCGTTCGTGACGGTCGGCAATGGCGATGGCGATTAAATCATGCCGGCGGGCGGTAATTTTTAATGGCTTCTCAGCGTTCTCAGGGAAGATGAAATCGCTGATCAGAAATATAACTGCTTTGCGGGTGGTCGTGTGATTCAGGAAATCAAGCGCGGGGCGCGCGTCGGTTTTCCGGCTCTGTGGTATGTGGTAAAGGATTTCGCGAATCATGCGCAGAACGTGAGCCGTCGTTCCTTTGCGCGGCGGAATGTATTTTTCCACCTGATCGGAGAAAAGAATCAGACCAATCCTGTCGTTGTTGCGCGTCGCGGAAAAAGCGAGCATGGCGGCGACTTCGGCGGCGAGGTCGCGTTTGAGCTGGCTGGCGCTGCCGAAGTCATTCGAGCTGCTGATATCGACGAGTAGCATGACCGTCATTTCACGTTCTTCGACGAATTTCTTAATGTGCGGCACGCCGGTTCGGGCGGTGACGTTCCAGTCGATGGCGCGGATATCGTCGCCGGGGACATATTCGCGCACTTCGTCGAACTCCATCCCGCGCCCTTTAAAAACGCTGTGGTAGCGTCCGGCAAAGACGTCGTTGACGGCGTGGCGGGTTTTAATCTCAATCCGCCGAACCTTTTTGAGGAGTTCTTTATGACCGTTCATGGCGCGGATCACGGAACCGGAATTTCACTGAGGATTCGATCGATGAGAATTTCCGAAGTCAGTTCTTCGGCTTCCGCCTCATATGAGACGATGATGCGGTGGCGCAGAATATCCGGTGCGATCGATTTGACGTCCTGCGGCGTGACATAACCGCGGCCTTGCAGGAAAGCGTGGGCGCGGGCACCGATGGTCAGGGCAATGGTGGCGCGCGGGCTGGCCCCGTAGCGCAGATATTCTTTAATCTTCAGACCGTATTTCTCCGGGTCACGTGTAGCGAATACGATACTGAGGATGTAGTCTTTGATTTTATCGTCGGTATAGATTTCGTCGATCATGCGGCGTGCGCTGAGGATCACGGCCGGTTCGATGACCGGATTGATCTGGATGTCCGTTTCGGTTTTTGCCATGCGATCGAGAATACGGCGCTCCTCTTCAATGCTCGGATAGCCGACTTTCAGCTTGAGCATAAACCGGTCGACTTGCGCTTCGGGCAGCGGGTAGGTGCCTTCCTGCTCAATCGGGTTTTCGGTGGCCATGACAAGGAACGGTTCGGGCAGATGAAACGTCTGGTCGCCGATGGTCACCTGATGTTCCTGCATCGCTTCAAGCAGAGCGCTTTGTACTTTGGCGGGGGCACGGTTAATTTCGTCGGCCAGAATGATGTTGGCGAACACCGGCCCTTTTTTGATGAAGAAATCCGACTCTTTCGGATTATAGATCAGTGTGCCGGTCAAGTCGGCCGGAAGAAGATCGGGCGTAAACTGAATTCGGTGGAAAGACGTTTTCAGCGCGGCGGCCAGTGTTTTTACGGTGAGAGTCTTGGCCAGCCCCGGAACGCCTTCGAGCAGAACGTGGCCGTTGGAAAGCAGGCCGATAATCAGCCGGTCGATCAGGTAGTCTTGCCCGATAATCACCTTGCCGATTTCGGCCTTAAGGGAATGAATGAAAGCGCTTTGCTCGCGCACCTTCTGATTGATTATTTCAATGCCTGTCATTTTCAGTTCTCCTTTAGAATGGGTTCGCGTGAGAGAGACTATTTATTGAAGCCCGCCGTTCAATTTTTTTATTTAAAAAATTATCAGACCCGATTGATTTGCCGGAGCGCTTCGTAGAGAACAATGGATGCGGCGTTGGCCAAATTGAGTGAACGGACGTGTTCGAGTTTCATGGGAATGTTGAAAACATCGTCCGGATGCTGTTCGAGCAGTTCCAGTGGCAGACCGCGGCTTTCACTGCCGAAGATCAGGCAGTCGCCGGGCCGGTATTCCGCTTCGGTATAGCTTCGAGATCCTGACGTACTAAAGAAAATCTTCCGGCGTTCCGGAAAATCCGATTCGAATTTTTCAAAGTTCGGGAACCGGCGGATTTCAACGGCATCCCAGTAATCGAGTCCGGCGCGCTTAACCTCCCGGTCGGTCAGCCGGAAGCCCAGCGGCTCAATCAGGCTGAGAAGGGTGCCGGTCGCGGCGCAGAGACGGGCGATATTACCGGTATTCTGCGGAATTTCCGGCTCCAACAGCACGATGTTGAAGGACGGATCGGGCCAGTTGAATGGCAGCTGATTACGAGGTCTGATCGTCATAATCGGCAGTATGCTTTGGCGCTTACGCTTTGCGCAAGATTTGTCTTTAAGAGTCGTTGACTTGCCATAGTCAGATGTATATAAACCCAGCTTCTTCAGTGGGGGGTATAGCTCAGTTGGTAGAGCGCTTGAATGGCATTCAAGAGGTCAGGAGTTCGACCCTCCTTACCTCCACCACTCCGAACACAATTAAATAACCCACTGACAGCACGTTGCAAAAGGTGCTGTTTTTTCTGCCTCGTACGGCCCAACCTTCGACCCCGACTACGGGGAAACTACGGGTTGGCTGTTTGATTCGCCCTCTTTGTAGTTGTTCTCCGCTTTTACCGAAGCACGGCTTGTCTTTGCCGGTTCCTGCCGTTAAATTGCACCCTCAATTTTAAGAGGGGTTTCATTCATGTTTAAACCGGTTTTGAGCAAAACAGATTTCGCGAAGATGGAAGAGGACGTTCTGGCCTTCTGGCAGGAGCATGGCACGTTTAAGAAATCGGTCGAAAACCGTTCGAAAAACTCCGAGTTTGTTTTTTACGACGGGCCGCCGTTTGCTACCGGCCTTCCTCACTACGGTCACTTGCTCGCCGGAACCATCAAGGACATTGTTCCGCGCTATCAAACCATGCGCGGCCACCGCGTCGAACGCCGGTTCGGCTGGGACTGCCACGGTCTGCCAATCGAAGCGCTGGCGCAAGAAGCGCTCGGCCTCGCCGGGGCGCCCGCCATTGTCGAAGCGGGCGTCGGCGTTTTTAACGAGCAGTGCCGCTCGATGGTGACCAAATATGTTGAAGAGTGGGAAAAGACTGTCACCCGCATGGGCCGCTGGGTCGATTTTAAGAATGACTACAAGACCATGGATAAAGATTTCATGGAAACCATCTGGTGGGTGTTTTCTGAACTTTGGAAACAAGGCCGCATTTACCGCGCCCATCGCATCATGCCGTACAGTTGGAAGCTCAATACGCCGCTTTCCAACTTCGAAGCGGGCCGCAACTATCAGGATGTGCAGGATCCGGCTATCACTGTGCGTGTCAAACTGAACGGCTTTGAAATTGAAAACGCCTACGCGCTGGTTTGGACGACGACGCCGTGGACGCTGCCTTCCAATCTGGCGGTCTGCGCTGGAGCCGACATTGATTACGTCGCCGTGCGCGATGCCGAAAGCGGCGAAGTGTATGTACTGGCTGAAGCACGTCTTGGCGCTTATTACAAAAAAGAAGCCGAGTACGAAATCCTCAAAAAGTACAAAGGGCTTGTTTTGGAGGGGCTGACGTACGAGCCGCTCTTTGACTATTTCAAAGACAACCCGCGCTCATTCCGTGTCTTGCTCGACGGCTTTGTCAGCACGGAAGACGGAACCGGTATTGTTCATATGGCTCCGGCTTACGGCGAAGACGATTACCGTATCTGTAGCGCCGCGAACATTCCGCTGGTCGAGCCGCTCGATGAAGATTGTAAATTCACCGCACAGGTTTCCGACTACAATGGCCAGTTCTGTAAAGATGCCGACAAGGCGATCATTAAGCGGCTCAAGGACGAAGGCAAACTGGTGCACCAATCCACCATTCAGCACAGCTATCCGTTCTGCGAGCGCACCGATACACCGTTGATCTACCGCGCTATTGATGCGTGGTACGTTCGCGTCGAAGACCTTCGCGACGAAATGCTGGCGAACAACGCGCAGGTTCATTGGATGCCGGAATATGTCGGCGAAAAGCGTTTTGCCAACTGGCTGGCTGACGCCAAGGACTGGAACATCAGCCGCAACCGCTTCTGGGGATCCTGCATTCCGGTTTGGGTCAACGTAGATAATTCGGCTGACACCATTTGCATTTCATCCGTCGCCGAACTCGAAAAACTTTCCGGACAGAAGGTGACCGATCTGCATAAACATTTCGTCGACGACATCCTCATCAAAAAAGACGGCAAGACCTACAAGCGCACGCCAGAAGTACTCGACTGCTGGTTTGAGTCCGGCGCTATGCCGTACGCACAACAGCATTATCCGTTTGAAAACAAAGCGCACTTTGAAGCTAACTTTCCGGCGCACTTCATCGCTGAAGGTCTCGATCAGACCCGCGGATGGTTTTACACGCTGATGGTGCTTTCCACCGCGCTGTTCAAAAAACCGGCATTTAAGAACGTCGTCGTCAACGGCCTCGTGCTGGCAGAAGACGGGCTGAAAATGAGCAAGCGGCTCAAGAACTATCCTGATCCGCTGCACGTTGTGCATGAATACGGCGCCGACGCGCTCCGCCTCTACATGATCAACTCGCCAGTTGTTAAAGCCGAGTCACTGCGCTTTTCGGAAGAGGGCGTCAAACACGCGTTGCGTCATCTGCTCATTCCGCTTTGGAACTCGTACAGCTTTTTCGTTACCTACGCCAATATTGACCAGTGGAAGCCCGGCACCTCCAAACTGGGCGAGAGCGAAAATCTGCTCGACCGCTGGATCGAAAGCTCGCTGGCCAATCTCTGTCAGGAAGTGACGGCGGCGATGGATAACTACGACCTGCAACGTGCAGTTCGTCCGTTCGTCGCTTTCATCGAAGACCTGACGAACTGGTACATCCGCCGCTCGCGCCGCCGCTTCTGGAAATCCGAAGACGACGGTGATAAACAGCTGGCCTACGCCACGCTGTATCATGTGCTGATCGAACTCTGCAAAATCGCCGCGCCGTTCACGCCGTTCATCGCGGAAGAAATTTACCGGAATCTGCGTACAGACGATATGCCGGAATCGGTACACCTGTGCGACTTCCCGACCGCTGCCGGTGCCAAGCGCGACGTCGCGATGGAAACCCAGATGCGTATCGTGATGGATGTCGTTAGCATGGGCCGCCAGCTCCGCAAAGACCATGACGCTAAAGTCCGCCAGCCGTTGCACCGTCTCGACGTCGTCAGCCGCGACAGCGGACTGCTCAATCAGGTCGGCGAATTGAAGCAAATCATTGCCGAAGAACTGAATGTCCGCGAAGTGTTTTTTGATGACGACGAAACCAGTCTCGCGACGCTCAGCGCCAAAGCCAACTTCAAGACGCTTGGTAAAAAGTTCGGTAAGCAGGTGCAACAGATTAATCAGGCGGTACAAAAACTTTCAACCGAAGACCTTAAGATCGCTGCAGCAGGCAAGGGAATTACGCTCCAGATTAACGGCGAAGCGTTTGAACTTTCCGGTGAAGACATTGTGGTTGAGCGTACGCCGAAGGCCGGCCTTGCTGTGCAGGCGCAGGGCGCGCTGGTTGTGGCGCTTGACCTTGAACTCGACGACGATCTGATCCGTGAAGGACTGGCCCGCGAACTGGTCAATAATGTTCAGCAGATGCGTAAAGCTCACGGATTTGAAGTGACCGACCGGATTCATTTGATGTTGTCTTCTGACGATGCGGTTGGCGATGCGGTCGTAACATTTAATGACTACATCAAATCGGAAGTCCTCGCGCTTTCCATCAGGACGATCAAAGCGGAAGGCGAAACCGTTGACCTCAACGGCCATGCCTGCACGCTTTCGATTACGAAAGCGTAAAAATCCGAAATCCGAATGACGAAATTCGAAACAATATGAAAATTCGAATTTTTAAAATTAAGATTTGTTTCGTGCTTCTGATTTCGTGCTTCGTGCTTTTTTTATCCGGTTGTGCGTCTATCCGTCCGCCGCGCGGCGTTCCGGCGCGGACTGTGACGATAGAAACCACCGCTTATTGTGATTGCGGCTCTTGCTGCGGATGGGAGCGGGTTTGGTGGGCTCCGTGGCGAACGGTTTATTCTTTCGGGCCGAACAAGGGCAAACCGAAGAAAGTCGGCATCACGGCATCCGGAACAAAAGCGCACAAAGGAACCATTGCCGCCGACCGGCGCTATTATCCGTTTGGAACAATCATGTACGTTCCCGGTTACGGCTACGGACGGGTAGAAGATACCGGCAGTGCCATTCAAGGTCCGGCGCGCATAGATCTTTTTTATGACTCGCACCGGCAGGCTCTTGACTGGGGTCGCCAGCGCGTTCCGGTAAAAGTCTGGCGCTAGGACAGATGAATTCCGTCCAGCGTTGTGGCGAGCTGTTCTGTATTCAACGGCTTTGCCAGAAATCCGTTCATACCGGCGTCTGCGGCGGCTTTCTGTTCTTCCTGCATAACGCCCGCTGTCAGTGCGATGATCCACGGCTTGTCGGACTGACCCGTGTATTCACGAATTCGGCGGGTGGATTCCAGCCCATTCATGGTTGGCATCTGCACATCCATAAGGATTACATCAAACGTGGCATCCATCACGGCGGCCAGAGCCGCTTCGCCGTCCGAAACGATCACCACCGATTCACAGCCGAGTTGCTGGAGCATCAGTTGAGCAATCCGCTGATTGATCGGGTTGTCTTCCGCAACCAGAATACGCATAGACCGTTTTTTCTTCGGCTGAATTTGTGTGCCAACGACTACTTTTGGTCTGGATCCCGCCTTTTCCTCTGCGAGGGATTTTAATATCTGATCGCACAGTTTTCTGATTTTGACCGGCTTGGAAAGTCGTGCACTGATTGAAGGGTCGGCGGGAATATGTTCGCAGGAGCTGCTGAGAATAATCACAGGAAGGGCCGGCTTGAGCTGGAGCCGGTAGATTTTTTTCGCCAGATCACTGCCGTCCATGCCAGGCATTTGGAAGTCAATCAAAGCGACGTCATAGCCGTGATTGTCCACCAGATGCTGGAGCGCTTTTTCCGGGTGTTCGAAGGCCTCTGACAGCATGCCCCACTGAGCCAGCTGGTCGCTGAGAAGCCAGCGGTTGGTTTCGTTGTCATCCACGATGAGCGCACGTTTTCCCCTCAGCGTTTCAATGGGCAGATGTTCTGCCTTGTGGCCTTCGTGAGAAGCAACCGGCAGTGTGACGGTGAAGAAAAATGTGGAACCTTTACCCTCTTCACTTTCGAACCAGATTTTACCGCCCATCAGTTCGGTTAATTTCCGGCTGATGGTCAGACCCAGTCCGGTGCCGCCGTATTTGCGGGTGCTGGAAGAGTCCGCCTGCTCGAAGGCCTGGAACAGTTTATCTTTGTTCTCATCGGCGATACCGACTCCGGTGTCGCGCACGGCAAATTGAAGCTGGCAGTGCTGCCTCGTTCCATCGTCCGTCAGGTTGTGGATCTTGAGATGGACTTCTCCGTTTTCCGTGAACTTGATCGCATTGCCCATAAGGTTGACCAGAATCTGCCGCAGGCGGGTTATGTCGCCGATCAGCATCTTGGGAACATCCGGGCCGACGTAGTAGAGCAGTTCCACATTTTTCTTTGCGGCGGGCTGTACGAACAGATCAAAAGCATCCTCGATACATTCACGCAGATTGAAGGGCGCTTTTTCCAATTCGATCTTGCTGGCCTCAATTTTTGAATAATCAAGAATATCGTTAATGATGGTCAGGAGATTTTCTCCGCTGACTTCGATCGTGTGAACAAACTCCTGCTGTTGCGGCGAGAGTTCTGTTCCGAGCAACAGACTGGCTGAACCGATCACGCCGTTCATCGGGGTGCGGATTTCATGACTCATCATGGCAAGAAAAGCACTTTTGGCTTTATTGGCCGCTTCGGCTGCCTGCTGTGCTTCGATTAGAACTTTTTCATATTCCACCTGCTCTGTAATGTCACGGCCTATACCGGCCAGACCGATCACGACGCCCTTTTCATTACGCATCGGGCACCTAACCGACTCCAGGCATACAACTTCTCCATTTTTGCACAGATGGCGTTCGCGGATACGGGTGACTTCACCGGTGGACATTTGCTGTTGCTCAATATCAATCACGTGCTGACCCTCCTGAACCGGCTGAAGATATTCGGCTGCGGTTTTTCCCATCAGCTCGTCAATGGACGCCACATCGAGCAACTTGAGCCAGGCCTTATTCCCTCCCAGCACGCGGGATTGCCGGTCTTTGTAATAAAACAGGTCCGCCATGTTGTCAAAAATAGCTTTAATGAACGAAGCGCTGTGCTCGGCATCCTTTTTGGCCTGAATTAACGCCTCTTCGCGTTCTACCTGTTGTGTAACGTCCCTCGAAATACCGGCCAGGCCGATTAACTGTCCCGACGGGCTGTACAACGGGCTTTTTACGGATTCCAGATAGCAAACACGGCCATCAGCACGGACGTATTTTTGCTGTTCTCTAATGGCTTTGCCTGAGGCCATCATTTTCTGCTCTTCATCGAAAAGCTTTTTCCCTAACGCATCATTGTCGGGGTCAAAATCGAGGTCGGTTTTTCCAATAATTTCTTCGGTGGTTTTGCCGTGATGTTGGCAACAGGCAGGGTTTGCTCCGAGAAATCTCGATTCTTTATCCTTATAGTAGATAAGGTCCGGCAGATTTTCAAAAATAACATTCAACACGGCCGCCTTTTGTTTGGCGGTTTCCTCGGCATTATATTGTTCGGTGACATTCTCCATGTAACCGTTCCACAGCGTACCGCCGTCGCGTAGCCGTTCCGGCATAGCATGGGTACGGATCCAATGGACGCGATCCTGCGGTGTGCGGACGCAAAAAGTGATCTCAAAGCTCGTGAGAGTCTCGGCGGACTTTTTAAACGCCTCATGCACCAGTCCGACGGATTCCGGACAGACCCGGCTCCAGGCGATCCAACCGTCTTTTGCCAGCTCGATGGGGGAGGCGAAGAATATTTCCTCAATGGCTTCCGTCGAATAGGGAAAACAGCACCGTCCATTTTTCCACTGACGGTATTGGTAGATCGTGCCTGGCATCCGACCGATCATTTTGAGAAGCTGGGTTTTTCGCAGGAACTTGCTTTTACTCATAGTGCAACCAACCGTACTCGTTAACATTTCTGTAATCAAAT
>CAZSSI010000018.1:0-16280 GCA_964609345.1 uncultured Verrucomicrobiota bacterium
GGCGTGTTCAATGGCGCGCAGTTGTCCTTTATAGATGTACGGTTTTATCGGCGTGGTCGGCGTCAGATAAAGTTCATTCGGTCCGGAATAGTCCGGCAGATGCGGCTTTGGCAGTTTGAACAGCGTGAAGGTGTTGCCGCTGGCAATCATCCATGAGCGCTCAAAGTTGGTTTCGAGTGCGCCGACGACCGGGCCGGAAAGTTCAAACATGGCGTCGCGCCAGTCGTAGCGGTATTCGCGGCCGATGTTCATGCCGCCGAAATAGGCGATCCGGCGGTCGATGAGAAAATATTTGGAGTGCTCGGAGGTAAGCAGGGTGTGGCAGGCGCGGCGTAGTTCAATGCCGGAATCTTTTTTCAGATACCGGATCATATCGTCCACTTCATAGACATAGTTGGTCGGAAGCGACGGCGCGTTGACGCCCCATGCGGCATGCGTGCCAAATGAGTCATAGAGAATCTGGATGTCGATCTCATGACTGCGGGCTTTGAGTAGATCGGCGGTTTGTTTGGCGACGTCGTCGTTGTCGAAGATATAGGTTTTCAGATCAATCCGGTTGGTAGCGGTGCGGATGGATTCTTCAAACTGCGGAAAAAAGTTTTCGCCGTTAAGCATGAGGCGGGCGGTGCCTTGCGCGGGCGGGCCGGTTTTGCGGCGGAGCCATTTCGCCATCACACGTCGTTCCATCGGAGCCGGTTCCGGTTTGACTTCCGGAATATCGCGCAGACTGAGCAGTGGAAAGCTGATGTAGCGCCGCCAGACGGATCCCGTTTCTTCTGTCCAGAACGTTTTGACGCGCCAGCCGAACTCGGCCGTATCGCTGAACGGGCGCTTGGCCACCTGTACGGTGTTGTCGTAGGCCAGCTCGCGCCCGGTGGTGGAACATCCGGCACAGAGAAGCAGGGCGCAAAGGATAGGAAGATAAACTTTCACGGGCGGGAGCGTAGCAGGTCTTGCGGATTTTGCAGTTCCAAGTGTCGAAAAATGCGGTCTGAAGTTCCCCATTATCAGGAATGTTAAATTTATAGAATTGAGGCTTGTACAGAGAAAGTGTGCCGCTATGATGAGCCGCTCTTAAAAATGGACGAATGTGAGACTATTTTGCTGGACGCTCAGTTGGAGGCCGTGATAGATAGTCACGCTTTTCGCGCAGTACTCGGTAATGGACACCGGTTTACGGCTTACATTGCGACAGAAGACTGGGAGAGAAGAGGGCCGGAAACGGGTGATTTTGTGAAGGTGGAAATGTCGCCTTACAGTATGAATGTTGGGCGGATTATTATTTAGGTGAACTATGAAGGTTAAGGCATCAGTTAAGAAGATCAGCGCTGACGACAAGATTGTGCGTCGTAAAGGGCGCGTTTATGTAATCAACAAACGCAACCCGCGTCACAAACAGCGTCAGGGTTAATTTTAAGGAGCAAGTTTTATATGCCTCGTATACTTGGTGTTGATATTCCCGGAAAAAAGCGTCTCGAATACGCTTTGACTTATGTCTACGGTCTCGGACTGACCACTTCTCGCGAAGTAATTGCAAAAGCCGGTCTGGATCCCGCTAAGAAAGCGGACGATCTGACGGACGAAGATATTACCAAGCTGACTGCTGCGGTTCGCGCGGATTACACGATCGAAGGCGACCTTCGCCGTGAAATCGGACAAAACATCCGCCGCCTGATTTCGATCAACTCCTATCGTGGCACCCGTCATCGCCGCGGTCTGCCGGTTCGCGGCCAGCGCACGAAGACCAATGCCCGTACACGTAAAGGTGCCCGCCGCACGGTTGGCGCAGTTCGCGGTAAAGATGCCCGTTCCGCCGCCAAAGTGACGGCTCCCGCACCGAAGAAATAATTTAACCGAGGAATTCGATTCATGGCTGAAGAAACCAAACCTGTAGAAGAAGTTGTCGAAGCGGCAGCACCCGCCGTTGCGGAAGAAACCAAAAAGCCGAGACAGAAAGATATTTTTGCTCAGATTGAAGAGGCTCCTGCGGCAGACGATGGTAAACCGAAACGCCGCATGAAGGGCGCCAAGAATGTGCCGTACGGCATCGCTTTCATCAAAACCACTTTCAATAACTGCATCGTGTCGATTACTGATATGCGCGGGCAGGTTATTTCCTGGAGCAGCGCCGGACGCTGTGCGTTCAAAGGTTCGCGTAAGAGCACCGCTTTTGCCGCCACCACGGTGGCACAGGAAGCTGCGCGCGCCGCGATGGCTCACGGAATGAATGAAGTGGAAGTCCGGGTGCAGGGACCGGGCGCAGGCCGCGAGTCGGCTGTGCGTGCAATTCAGGCCGCAGGACTTCGCGTTTCAGCAATTAAAGATACCACGCCGGTTCCGCATAACGGCTGCCGCCCGAGAAAACAGCGGCGCGTTTAAGCGGAATCAGCAAAGAACAACTAACCATATGAGCCGGTTAATGCCCGGTTCTGGGAGAAAAAGACAATGCCAATCAGATTAGGTCGTTTCGAAATGCCCAAGCGGGTCGTCAAAGACGAAGCCGCATCCACCGCCACCTACGGCAAGTTTGTTGCCGAACCGTTTGAAGCCGGCTATGGCCGCACCATCGGTAACTCCATGCGCCGCGTACTGCTCTCCTCGCTGGAAGGCACCGCGATTTCATCCGTTAAAATCCAGGGCGCTGCACACGAATTTTGCAGCCTTCCCGGTGTTGTGGAAGATGTCACCGACATCGTTCTCAACCTGAAAAAAGTTCTGCTGAAGTCCTACACCCGCGAACCCCAGCACCTGAAAATCAGCGTTAAAGGTCCGGGCGAAGTGACCGCTGGCGACATTCAGTGCAATGACAGCGTTCAGGTTCTGAATCCTGACCATCACATCGCCACGCTGGACACCAACGGAAAATTTGAAGTCGAAATCGAAACTCGCGTCGGTCGCGGCTACTGCCCGGCTGAAGGTAATAAGAAGGACGAACAGGAAATCGGTGTGATTCCGATCGACTCGCTCTTCTCCCCGGTTTCCCGCGTGAAGTACGATGTCGGCTCCTGCCGCGTCGGTCGCCGCACCGACTATGACCAGCTTGTTATCGAAATCTGGACCGATGGACGCGTGACTCCGGACGATGCGCTCACCATGTCCGCCGCGATCCTGCGCCATCATCTCGACATCTTCGTCAGCTACGACAAAGACCTGATCGAGTTCGAAGCCAGCGAAAAACAGATCGATATCGAAAAAGAAGATCTGCGCCGAAAACTCAATATCAGCGTGAATGAAATTGAATTAAGTGTTCGTGCCGCCAACTGTCTCAACAACGCCAACATCACCACGGTCGGCGAGCTGGCACAGAAGACGGAAGCCGAAATGCTCAAGTACCGCAACTTCGGTAAGAAGTCGCTGAACGAGATCAAGCAGAAGATTGTGGATATGGGTCTGTCGCTCGGCATGACGTTTGATGCCGACCTGCTCAAGCCGTTGGCCAAAGACATTGAATAGTTTAGAAAACGAGGATTTATCATGAGACATCTTAAGAAAACAGTTAAACTAGGCCGTACCGGAGCCCATCGCGATGCGATGCTGGCGAATCAGGTGTGCAGCCTGATTATCGAACGCCGTATCAAAACCACTCTGGCTAAAGCCAAAGCGACCCGTTCGCTGGCCGAAAAAATGGTGACGCTTGGTAAAGCCGGAACGCTGGCGGCCCGCCGTCAGGCACTCGCCACGATTAAGCAGCCTGAGCAGGTTAAGGCGTTGTTTGAAACGATCGCCCCCGGCTTTGCTGGTCGTGCTGGCGGTTACACACGGATTACCAAACTCGGACAGCGGATGAGCGATGCGTCCGAAATGGTTATTCTGGAATGGGTGGAAGCTTCAGAACCGGCCGAGAAGACCGAAAAGTAAGTTCAGCAGGAGAATCCCTATGAAAAAAGCCTCTTAAGCAAACGCTTAGGCGGCTTTTTAATTTTATTTGGCAGTTTTTATTTAATGGAAAGGATTTTAGAAATGAGTCGCAGTGAGTTTATTCAGACGGTAATCAGTAAGGCTAAGGCCAATCAGCGGACGATCGTTCTTCCCGAGGGAGACGACGAACGCGTTACAGAAGCGGCCAATATAATTGTTGCCGAAGGCATCGCTAAGGTGATTGTGTTGGGTGACGAAAAAGCCGCCGCCCGTGTCAATAAAGGCATCACGGTCATCAATCCGCAAACTTCCGATAAGCTGGAAGGCTACGCCGCCGCTTTTTATGAAATACGCAAGAGCAAGGGAATAACGCTGGATCAGGCGCGTGAAACGGTCAAGGACGTCAACTATTTCGGCATGATGATGGTGCAGAATGGTGAAGCCGACGGACTGGTTTCCGGCGCGGCGCATTCAACCGCCGATACCGTCCGTCCTGCGCTTCAGATCATTAAGTCCGCTGAAAAAGGCGAAATTATTTCGAGCGTCTTCTTCATGTGCGTAAACAATGTTCCTTACATTTTCTCGGACTGCGGGCTGGTCGAAAATCCGGATGCCGGTCAGTTGGCGCAGATTGCCGTGCAAAGCGCGAAGACCGCCTTGCAATTCGGAATTCCCGCTAACGTCGCACTGCTTTCCTATTCCACCAAAGGGTCCGCCTCCAGCCCGCTGGTTGACAAAGTGATCGAAGCCACCGTCAAAGCCAAGGAACTACTGGCAGTTAAGCTTCCCGGGGCACCGGTTAAGCTCGACGGCGAACTTCAGGTTGACGCGGCCATCGTGCCGAAGGTTGCAAAGAGCAAAGCACCACAGAGCGAGCTGGCTGGCGAAGCACGTGTACTGATTTTCCCTGACCTCAACGCTGGTAATATGGCTTATAAGCTGGTGCAGCGCCTTGGCGGAGCCGAAGCCTACGGCCCGGTGCTTCAGGGTCTGAAAAAACCAGTGAATGATTTGTCGCGCGGATGCAGCGCCGAGGATATTGTCGGTGTTGCAGCCATTACAGCTGTACAGTCCATCAAGTAAAAAACGTAAACAGGTAGAAAATGAAAATTCTAGTCATTAATTCCGGCTCATCCTCCGTTAAATATAAACTCTATGAATCCGTCGGCGGCAACAGCGACTTCACCGTGCTGGCGCAAGGTGGGGCGGAACGCATCGGCATTTCCGGCTCCAGCGTCGACTGCAAAAAGCCCAACAGCGAAAAAGAGCATCAATATCTCGATCTGCCCGACCACAAGAAGGCGATCAACGCCATTTTCGAAATGCTGACCGACCCGGAAAAGGGCGTCTTGAAGAGCCTGTGCGATCTGTCCGGTGTCGGGCACCGCGTCGTACACGGCGGTGAAGATTTTACCGGCTCCGTTCTGATCACCGGCGATGTGGTTGCTGCGATTCGCAAAAACTCCGTGCTGGCTCCGCTGCATAATCCGCCGAATCTGATGGGTATTCAGGCCATCTATGAACTCTATCCCGACATGCCGCAGGTCGCGGTGTTTGATACCGCACTCCATCAGACAATGCCGCCCAAAGCCTATCTCTACGGTCTGCCGAAGGATCAGTACACGGTTCATAAAATCCGCCGCTACGGCTTCCACGGCACATCCCATGGCTACGTAGCCAAACAAGCCGCTAAAGTACTGAAAAAGCCGATTGAGAAACTGAAAATCATCACCTGCCATCTCGGCAACGGCGGATCGATCGCCGCGATTGATGGCGGGAAATCGGTTGACACCTCCATGGGGCTCACGCCGCTTGCCGGCATCCTGATGGGCACGCGCTCCGGCGACCTCGACCCCTATATTCCGCTACACATCATGGAAACGCAGGGGCTCAGCGGCGAGCAGGTTAGCGCCATGATGAATAAGCAGGGCGGACTGCTGGGGCTTTGCGGCCAGCGCGACATGCGCGATGTCACCGACGGCTGCGACAAAGGCTATGAAGGATGTATCGAGGCACTCGATATTTTTGTGTATTCCATTCAGAAATACATCGGTGCGTATGCCGCCGCGATGAATGGCGTCGATGTCATCGTCTTTACCGCCGGCATCGGCGAAAACGTTCCGCGGGTTCGCGAAATGGTGCTGGCCAACTTTGGCTATCTCGGCCTCAAGATCGACAAGCGCGCCAACAAAGTTCACAAGACCATTATCACCTCAAAAATCTCCAAGGTGAAAGCGCTCGTCATTCACACCGACGAAGAGAAGGTGATCGCTTCCGACACCTTCGAAATCCTTAAAGCGAAAAAGAAATGACCGGAAAAGCGTCAACCGCTTACGTTTGGTTCGATACCGAGTTCACCTCGCTCGAACTCGACGAAGCACAGTTGCTGCAGGTCGCCGTTATGCTGACGGATAAAGACCTTAAGCGCATTACGCCGCCGGAAGAGGATTTGAATTTTCATATCCGGCTTTCCGACGCCGTTCCGCTCAGCCCGTGGGTCGAAAAAAATCTTCCGGAACTTGTTAAAAAGTGCCGGTCGAATGGTGCCGTTTCGCTTGAAGAGGTTGATGAGAAACTGACCGCCTTTGTTGACCGCTGGTGCGGAACGCCGACGAAAACCATCCAGAAACGCCCGCTCATGGCCGGAAACAGCGTTCATACCGACTGGATCCTTGCCCGCAAATTCCTGCCGACGTTCACCAGCCGGCTGCACTACCGTCTGCTGGATGTTTCCGCGCTGAAAATACAGTGGCTTGATTTGACGGAAGGTGCGGAGTTTCAGAAAGACGATTTGAAAACCGTTAAAAAATATTTTCCGGCGGCCGACCTGCGCCGACTGCGCCAGCACGACGCTTGCTACGACATTGTCGCTTCCGCCGCCGAACTCGCCTATTACCGCGCACATATGAACCTTACCGCGTAATGGTTTTGTTGTTTTGCGGAAACCACTGGCTGCGCAGGTTGCGAATAGGCGGTGTGCATCTCAGTAAGCCGATGTTTTTTTAAACTCTGGAGAAAAAAGTTTCAAGAACTGGAAACTTCTGCCATTTTCCTTGTCATGAATGAAACACCCGAAACACTGGTGCTGATCGCCGGACGGGCTGACTACCCATTACTGCTTGCCCGTGCCGCCCGCGCGCAAGGCGTGAAGCATATTTTCGCAATCGCATTCAAAGGGGAGACCAGCCGCGGAATCGAACAGGTGGCCGACGAAACGGTCTGGTTGCACGTCGGTCTCGGCCCTCTGCTCGAAGTGCTCAAGCAAAGCAAAGCCCATCACGCTGTTATGGCCGGACAGATTAAACCTTCAAATATTTTCCGCGTCGGACTGGATAAAGCGCTTCTTGATTTGCTGAAAAGTCTGCCGGTTAAAAATGCACATACCGTTCTAGGCGGTATTACAGCCGAGATCGAAAAGACCGGTGTAAAGATGCTGCCGGCCAGTTGCTTTATGCGCGATTACATGCCGGGTACCGGATTGCTCACAGCTCGCGCACCGGATGCCCGTGAACTCAACGATATCGCCATCGGTCGGCGGGTCATCAAAGAAACCAGTCATCTGGATATTGGTCAGACAGTCGTTGTAAAGGAAGGTATCGTTCTCGCTGTCGAAGCGTTTGAAGGTACGGACAAAGCCATCCGGCGCGGCGGGAAGCTCGGTGGACGCGGCGCAGTGGTTGTCAAAGTTCCGAAAGCCGGACACGACATGCGGTTTGATATTCCGGTGATCGGCAAATGGACGCTCAGGTCTCTAAAAAAAGCCGGAGCCACCTGTCTTGCCATCGAATCCGGCGGAGCCATCCTGCTCAATAAAGACGAACTTATTGTGCAGGCCGACGCCATGAATCTTGCGGTAACAGTTCTCGATCCTCAGTGCTAACTCATGAAATCACTTTTAGTCATAGCAGGCGAAGATTCCGGCGACATGCACGCCGCAGACGTAATTCGTGTGCTGAAAGAAAAACGTCCCGATTTGACGTTTTGGGGGATTGGTGGCGATAGACTGCGCGCGGAAGGCGTCGAACTGTTGCACGATACGCGGGAAATGGATGTCCTTGGCATAGTCGAAGTGTTGAAACGCTATCCGTTTTTTAAGCGGACGTTTACGGAAATACTGGCTGAAGCCGATAAGCGTAAACCGGTTGCCGCGCTGTTGGTGGACTATCCCGGCTTCAACCTGCGCCTTGCTGGCGAACTGAAAAAGCGCGGCATCAAGGTGCTCTACTATGTCTGCCCGCAGGTTTGGGCGTGGAACCGCGGACGTATTCCAAAGATGGCGAAAATTATCGATCGGCTGATGGTGATTTTTCCGTTCGAGGTCGATGTGTTTAAGGGCGTTGACATAAAGGTGGATTTCGTCGGTCATCCGATGGTGGATGAACTGCGCGAGTTCCGGGCAAAAGAACCGGAGCCGCTGCCGTGGAACGGCAAAAAGAAAATTGCGCTGCTGCCCGGAAGCCGCAAGCAGGAAATCATTTACATTCTGCCGCCACTTCTTGCAGCGGCGCAACTTCTGGAACAGTCGCGGCCTGACGTGTCATTTCTGATTCCGGTTCCGGAGCGGAGAGTTGCGCTGGTTGAATCCATTCTACAGAAAGCGGGTAAAGCACCGCGCAACATTTCGATTCTGGCTGGCAGGGCGCGCGAAGTACTCAAACAGGCCGACGCCGCTTTTGTGGCCTCCGGCACGGCGACATTGGAGTCCGCGCTATTGCGCTGTCCGACCGTACTGGTCTATCGCGGAAGTTTTTTAAATTATTTGTTTGCCCGTGCAGTGCTACGCATCCCATGGATCGGCATCGCCAATATTGTTTCCGGCAAAGAAATTATGCCGGAGCGGCTCCAGCAGCACATGCGTCCAATTGAGCTGGTGGCAACCATTGATCCGCTGATGAACAGTACACCGATGCGCGCAGCGATGGTCGAAAAATTCAAAGTTTTGGAAAAGATGCTCGGCTCCGGACGTCCTGCAGTCCGTGTTGCGGAAATTATCTTGGAAGAAGTCGCCTGAGGTTTCAATTAGAGCATTTAAATAGTTAAATTCTCTAGGTTACGACAGCGTTATGAAACAAAAAAAGCCGTTCCGGAATCCGGAACGGCTTTCGTGCATCTGGGCGTAGCGCTTACGCGTCGCCGAGCTGCCAGCGGGTGTAGCGTTTGATGGTGATGGTGTCACCGATCTCTTTGCTTTTCGCTTCGAGCAGCTGGGTGATGCTGATTTTGTCTTCTTTGACGAACGGCTGTTCGATCAGGCAGATCTGTGAGTAGAACTTGTTGAGTTTACCTTTCAGGATGCCTTCGACGATGTTGGCCGGTTTGCCTTCGACCTGTTTGAGGAAGAGGGCTTTTTCGTCTTCAACGAGCTGGGCCGGAACGCCGGAGCGATCCAGCGATGCCGGACGGGCTGCTGCGATCTGCAGGCAGATATCCAAAGCCAGTTCTTTGTAGACGGCATTGTTGAGCGTGTCGGCTTTGCTGAACGCGAGTTCAGCCAGTACGCCGCAGGTGCCGCCCATGTGAATGTAGCTGGCAATCGCGCCGGAGCTTTCAACCGTGAATTTTTCGCTCTTGCGCAGAACGATGTTTTCGCCGATTTCTGCGACCTTGGCGACGATGTCGGCTTTGAATGCTTCGGCGGGGTCGCCGGAGCAGTCCATGGCTTTGTTGGTCATGTCCGCTACGAACTTCTGGAAGATTTCGTTACGGGTAACGAAGTCAGTTTCGCAGTTGACTTCGATCATCACGCCGGTTTTTCCGTCGGCGGAAACCTTGGCGGAGATTTTACCGTTCTTGGCGACGCGATCCGCTTTTTTGGCGGCCACGGCCATGCCGCGTTCACGCAGCAGTTTGAAGGCTTTTTCTTTGTCGCCGTTGGCTTCCTGGAGTGCGCGTTTGCATTCCATCATGCTGACGTTGGTGGCGTCGCGAAGTTCTTTGACCATGCTTGCTGTAATTTCAGCCATTGTTAGATCCTCCCTATTAAGATTACTCAGCCTTGGGTTCTTCTGCAGCGGCTTCGACAACCGGAGTTGCTTCCACTTTCACTTCAGCGGCGGCTTTAGCTTCTGCGTCTTCTTTGGCCTTGAAAGCGGCTTTATCAGCTTCTTTCTTTTTTTCCTTATCGGCGGCGGCTTTTTCTTTTTTCAGCTTATCGAGCACTTTGGCGCGTTTCTTTTTCTCTTCGTCTTCTTTGGCTTTGCGCTCGTCACGGGCGGCGTCGGCAACGGCTTTGTCAGCGTCGTCTTTTTCTTTGCGGCGTTTGTCTTCAGCGGCTTTGGCTTTGACGCAGGCGTCGTGGGCGTCGGCGATGGTGCCGCCGAGGATTTGGGCGATCAGGGTGAGTGAGCGGATGGAGTCGTCGTTACCGGGAATCGGATACTCGACCAGATCCGGATCGGCGTTGGTGTCGACCAGCGCAACAACCGGAATATTCAGCCGCTGAGCTTCAGCGATGGCCAGTTTTTCGCGGCAGATATCGACAACGAGCAGTGCGCCGGGCAGGGCGGTCATATCTTTTACGCCGGTCAGGTTGCGTTCGAGTTTAACGAGTTCACGACGCAGAACGGACTGTTCCTGCTTGGTGAAGGCCTTGAGTTTCACTTCGTCAGCGAAGAGCGCCTGAAGATCTTCCATGCGTTTGACGCTCTTGCGGATGGTCTGGTTGTTGGTGAGCATACCGCCGAGCCAGCGGTAGATGACGTAGGGTTGACCGGCTTTTTCGGCGGCTTCCTGAAAAACAGTGCGGGCCTGTTTTTTGGTTCCAACGAACATAATTTTGCGTCCATTGCCGACAACACCGGCCAGAAATTCCTGCGCCAGCTTGATCTGTACGAGGGTTTTCTGAAGGTCGATGACATAGATCCCGCCTTTGGCGCCGTGAATGAAGCGCTTCATTTTGGGATTCCAACGTTTGGTCTGATGACCGAAGTGTAAACCTGCGTCCAGCAGTTCCTGAATCGTCACTGTCTTTTCTGACATAACAAGCCCCTTTCTCTAGTTCATTTTGAACAATCCGCTTTGGCTTTCCGGGGGCAACCGGAACAGCACTCGCTTCAGCCCCGCACCTTGCGGAAGCTATTAAGGGGTGAGGTTATACGCAGGGGCATCCGCTTTGGCAAGTGGCTTTTAAGCAATAAACAATACTCAATACTCAACGCTCAAGTGAGCATTGAAAATTGGAAGTTGAATATCGAGTATTCCGTCGCTGGTAGGCTTTATTCGTGGTGATGACGGACGTCCCGTCCGTTGACAACGAAGATCGCATTTTCCGCGATGTTGGTGGCGTGGTCGCCGATCCGCTCCAGATTCCGGGCGACAATCAGTAGGTCAAGTGCCGGTTTAATCATGCTCGGGTCCTTTTGCATCAGCACCAGCAGATCGTTTTTAATGCGCCGGTTCATGTCGTCAAGCTGATCGTCGCGCAACAATACGGCGCGAGCCCGGTCCGCTGAACGGCTGACGTAGGCGTGGAGGCTTTCCTTGACCATCAGGCTGGCCAGTGCCGCCATTTCCGGCAGACTGTTTGCCAGCGGGCCCGGTAGAGGTTCATTTTGCAACCGTTCTGCTTTGCCGCAGATATTCGTGGCCAGGTCCGCCATCCGCTCCAAATCGCCGTTGGTTTTTACGGCACCGAGAATAAAACGCAGGTCGCCGGCGGTTGGCTGATAAAGGGCGATCAGCCGCAGGCAGATTCCGTCGATTTCAATCTGCAGCTTGTTGACCTCTTCTTCGTGTTCACGAATGAGGGGAATGGCGGCGGTGTCGTGGTCGCATAGCACGCGGATCGCGTCAGAAATCATCGTCTCACTGAGCGCGCTCATTTTGACCAGAGTGTGCTTTAAAACCGTTAGCTGTTCGTCGAAATGCCGTTCCATAGATTGTTCCTAACCGTAGCGTCCGCTGATGTAGTCTTGTGTTCGTTTGTCTGTCGGGTTTGTAAAAATGCTGTCTGTCGGACCGAACTCAATCATGTCGCCGAGCAGCATATAGCCGGAAAAATCGGAAATGCGTGCGGCCTGCTGCATGTTATGGGTCACGATGACGATGGTGTATTGTTCCCGCAGTTCCAGCATCAGGTCTTCGATCTTGCCGGTAGAAATGGGGTCGAGCGCCGAGCAGGGCTCGTCCATCAGAATCACTTCGGGTTCGACCGCCAGCAGTCGTGCAACACAGAGGCGCTGCTGCTGATCCATCGGCAGAGCCAGCGCCGGGCTGTCCAGACGATCTTTCAGATGATCCCACAGCCAGGCGGCCTTCAGGCTGCGCTCAACAATTTCCTGAAGCTGTGCTTTGCGGAGCATGCCCGCCACGCGCAGTCCAAACGTTACATTGTCCCAGACCGAAAGAGGAAACGGATTGGGACGCTGAAAGACCATGCCGACCCGCTTGCGCAACAGGCAGACATCCACGCCGGAACCGTAGATTGACTGGTCGTCGAGTAGAACATCGCCGGTCACTTTCACACCGGGGATGAGATCGTTCATGCGGTTCAGGCAGCGCAGCAGGGTGGACTTGCCGCAGCCGGACGGGCCGATTAGCGCCGTGATCCGTTTGTTCTGCACAAGCAGATCAACTTTTTTCAGCGCCTGAAAATCTCCGTAGAAAAGATCCAGATTACGGACGGTCATGCGCAGAGCGTTTGAAGTCGGTGCGTTCATCAGCCGAATCTCCCGGTAACATAGTCGCTGGTGCGCTGGTCTTTCGGTACGGTGAAAATCTGGGAGGTCTCGCCCATTTCAACCAGTTCGCCCATCAGGAAAAATGCGGTTTCGTCGGCCACACGCGAAGCCTGTTTGGTGTTGTTGGTGACCAGAATAATCGTGTAGCGCTCTTTGAGGACAGATAGAGCATCTTCGATTCGTGCTGTAGAAATCGGATCGAGTCCGGAGCACGGCTCGTCAAGAAGGACAACTTCCGGCTCCATCGCCAGAGTGCGTGCCAGACAAAGGCGCTGCTGCTGTCCGCCGGAAAGGCGCAGAGCCAGAAGGTCCAGACGGTCTTTTACTTCATCCCACAGAAAAGCCGACGTCAGCGTCTGCTCGACAATTCCGTCGAGCACCGCGCGGTTGCGAATGCCGCAGAGCCGCGGCCCGTAGGTGACATTGTCATAAATGCTCATCGGCAGCGGCATCGGCAGAGCGAAGACCATGCCGACGCGTTTGCGCAGTTGCACGGCGCTTTGCGACGGGTGGTAGATGTCGGCGCCGTCCATCAGCACGCGACCTTCGGCCCGGCTGTCGGGATCGAGATCGTTCATCCGGTTCAGCGTCCGCAGAAAAGTGGTTTTTCCAGAGCTGGCCGGGCCGATGATGCCGAGAATACGGTTGGCCGCCACGTTCAGCGTCAGGTTGCGTAACGCCTGATGGCGTCCGAAAAAGACGCTCAGGTTCTGCACCGAAAGTTTGATCTCATGTTCCACTCAGCATCCTTTCAAAAACTACCGCGACCGTTTGGCGATGAACCGGTTCATCATCCAGTAGGCAATCAGATTTACAGACAGCACGGCGAAGACAAGTACCGCCGCCGTTGCATAGGCTTTTTCGTTCGAAATTCCTTCGCGGGCCAGCAGATAGAAATGCACCGACATGGTTCGTACGGAATCGTTCAGCGAATTCGGCATCATCAACGAAGAACCGGCGGTGAAAATGACGGCTGCCGTTTCGCCGATGGAGCGCCCGATACCGAGCATCACACCGGTCATAATGCCGGGCAGGGCGTTCGGCAGAACCACCTTGTGTACGGTTTCCCAGTTTGTGGCGGCCAGCGAGCAGCTGACTTCACGGTACGCCTGCGGCACGGCGCGGATGGCTTCTTCCGAAGTCCGGATGATGGTCGGCAGAATCATAATCGCCAGCGTCAGACCGCCGGAGAGCATCGACCAGCCCATGCCCAGCATGTTGACGAAAAAGATATAGCCGAACAGACCGAAGATAATGGAAGGAATTCCGGCCAGACAGTCTGTACCAAAACGGATGATTTTTGTGACGCGGTTTTCGCGGGTGTATTCCGTGAGATACACAGCGGTGCCGACGCCCATCGGCAGGGCGATCACAATCGCGAGCAGCGGCAGAAGCACGGTGCCGATCACGGTCGGCAGGATTCCGCCCGCCTTGCCCATTTCGCGCGGTTTGGTCGAAAGGAATTCCCAGGAAATTTCCGGCACGCCGCGCTTAAGCACGAAGGCAATAATCAGCACAAGTACAACGAGCGTGACGAGGGTGGCCGCGCCGAGGACGAATACGGCTAAAGCCTGTGTAAATTTTGGCGGTATCCGCATGGTCAGCTACCTGCCTTTCGTTTCATTGCGGCCATGGCCAGCGAGTTCAGGATCATGACGACCACAAACAGCACGACGCCGGTTGCGAACAGCGCCTGTCGGTGCAGTCCGGTGGCGTAGCCCATTTCCAGCGCAATGTTTGCGGTCAGCGTGCGGACGGAATCCAGCGCGGAATGGGGAATTTTTACCGAATTGCCGGCGACCATAATGACGGCCATGGTTTCGCCGACGGCGCGGCCCATGGCCAGAATGATGCTGGCGATAATTCCCGAGCGTGCCGATTTAAGAATGACCATGTGAACGCTCTGCCAGCGGGTGGCGCCCAGTGCCAGCGCGCCTTCAAGGTAGGTGCGCGGCACGGCGTTGATTGCGTCTGCAGAAATGCTGATTACGGTCGGAAGAACCATCACGCCCAGAATGATCGCGCCAGCCAGCAGGGATAATCCCGGCCCGCCAAAATGGTTGCGGATAAAGGGTGCCAGCACCATCACGCCCATGAAGCCGTACAGAACCGATGGAATTCCGGCCAGCAGTTCGATCATGGGTTTGATAATCCGCATAACCGATTTCGGCACGAACTGCGTCAGGAAAATGGCACCCGCCACGCCCAGCGGTGCGCCGATGAGCATGGCACCGAGCGTAACCCATAACGAAGCGATGATCATCGGGTAGATGCCGAATTTGTTATCGGCAGGGCTCCACTCCGACGCGAACAGGAAATCTTTCAGTCCGATTTTGATAATGAACGGCACGCCCTCTTTCAGGATGAAAAGCGCAATCAGGAGCAGGCTGATGGTTGCCGAGAAGGCCACGGCCATGAAGACGTAGCGCGCCAAATGGTCGCTACACCACGTCGAGACCGCGCCTGCGACCCGACGGACGGGACGCGTCGGATGTTTCGGAGTGTTTGTGGAATCCTGCATGTAAACTTTGTTCCTGAAATTTTGCTTACTTGGCAGGAATCAGGCCGCTTTCTTTGATCGTCTGCTGTCCTTCGGCGGAGCAGACGTAATCAATAAAGGCCTTGCAGGCTCCGGTCGGTTCACCTTTGGTCAGCAGATAGACCGGGCGCACGATCGGGTAACGGCCCGCCACGACTTCTTCCGTTGTGCAAGCCGTGCCGTTGACGGTTTCCGCTTTGATCTTTTCGTTCAGCAGTCCGTGAGAAAGGTAGCCGACGGCATTTTCGTCCATGGCGACGGTTTCACGAATCGTTCCGTTTGAGTCCTGAATGATGGCATCTTTGGTGAGCGTGACATCTTTAACGATTTTTTCGAACGAAGAACGTGTGCCGGAACCGGCTTCGCGGGAAACGACGGTAATCTCGTGGTCAGCTCCGCCCAGTTCTTTCCAGTTACTGATTTTCCCAGAGAAAATCTTGCGAATCTGTTCCATGGTCAGGTCTTTGATCGGGTTTTTATTGTTCACAACCACGGCGATGCCGTCGCGGGCGACGATAATGGCGGTCAGGGCCTGAGCTTCCGGAGGAAGTTGAACGAGGTCGGCCATACCGATCTGAGCCGCGCCGGAGAGTGCGGCCTGAACGCCGAGTGCCGATCCGCCGCCTTGAATGGTTACCGCGATATCTGACCGTTCGGCCATAAACTGCTCGGCCAGTTTTTCGGCAAACGGCTGAAAGGCTGTCGATCCCGCCGCTGTTACCGCTATCCGTTGTTTTCCGCATCCGCTACCTGCTGCAATGATAAAACCGCACAGCAGTACTCGTGACATCTGTTTCATGATAGTAACTCCATTTTCATCGACATTGAATCGCCGCATCGTGTCTCGAAACCGACCTGACACAAAAAACTAATACATGCCTAACAAAATCCTAACATCGGTACAATAGCTTGTGTGCAGATTTTTAACGGGACGCAAATAGAAGTGGTCCGCGCCCGTTAGAAAAGCCGCGCGAGACTAGGGAAATCCGGCGGTGTGAACCTGAACAGGGAGAAGGGAAGACTATGAAGAAAATGCTTATGATAACAGCTGTTGCGGCGATGACCGCGTTCAGCGTGCAGGCGCAAGGCTCTGAAGAGCTGGCCGCACTGCAGAAGCAGCTTAACGAGCTGTCGGCGAAAATCGCCCAGCTTGAGAAAGCGAATGCTGAGAAAACCACGCAGGTTGAACAAACCGCGCAGATCGA
>CAZSSI010000019.1:0-15926 GCA_964609345.1 uncultured Verrucomicrobiota bacterium
TTTCCATCCGCTGGGCGCGGGTTTCCACGGTTTGGTAATCGGACAGAATCAGCTCGGTTTCGATCACATCAATATCGCGCATCGGATCGACTGATCCGTCGACGTGCACCACGTTTTCGTCTTCAAAGCAGCGGATGACATGCAGCAGGGCGTCGGCCTCACGAATGTTGGCCAGAAATTTATTTCCGAGACCTTCGCCGCGGCTCGCGCCTTTCACCAGACCGGCGATATCGACAAAATCGACCGTGGCATAAACGGTTTTTTTCGGCGTGACCATGGAGGCCAGTTTATTTACGCGCGGATCAGGAACCGGAACAATCGCCTTGTTCGGCTCGATGGTGCAGAAAGGATAGTTGGCGGCCTCTGCGTTTTGCGCGCGTGTCAGCGCGTTGAAAATCGTCGACTTGCCAACATTCGGAAGACCCAGAATACCAATGCTCAGACTCATGTGTTTACTCCGTAAAAGCTGGGGAAGTTAGCCGCAAAAGCGCGCAAAGACCACAAAAAAGGAAGTGCTTATTGCGCGGCGGCGTAAGCAACAGCGGTGCGGACGGCTTCGATAAATTTTTCGCGCAGTTCGGCGATGCGCGGCGCATCCGAGGCGAATGCGGCGAGGACGTCCTGTTCGCTGAGATCTTTCGGCTCTTTGATGGCCAGTACTTCGAGCTGTTTGGTGACGGACTGCTTTTCCATTCCCAAGAAGCGGACTTCCTGCGGGATGCGTTCGATTAGATCGCGGTAGCCCGCAATAACCGGTCCCCAGGTTTCGGAATCCTCAAAACGGTTGAAGACCTTGTTCGCTTCTTCCCAGTATGGATTCTTTTTTCCGGCGAGCAGCGCGAAGAAGGAGGCGGCCAGTTTCTGGGCGATGCCTTCGTCGCCGTCGAGCGGGCGTTTCGGGAAGAGGAGTTTTTCGTGTTTTTCGATCAGCGCATGCAGGATGGCTTCGAAGAAATAGACGGTTTCGGTTTTCGGCGGCTTGCCGCCGAGCAGTCCGACGACCGCTTCCTGTACTTTTTCAATTTCAGCGAGTTTCAGCTCAGGATCGATGACCAGAAATGTTTCGCCGGTCGTTTTGTGTTCGTAAACGCGAACCTTGGTTTTATCGGCACGGATCTGGACGTCTTTCTCAACCAGAATTTTTTTGCGCTCGAGCATGACGGCGAGAATGTAGATGGCGTTGGTGTCGTCGGCGTCTTCCTTGGCGACCATATTGCGCAGGAGGGTTTCCGCGCTTTCTTTTTTCATCATTTCGGTCGGCAACGGCGGAATGCGGAAAATGCTTTTCCACGCGCTGAGGCCGTGGTCGGGTTTATGTTCGTTCCACCAGGCAAACCGGTAATCTTCGCGGACGTATTCGCCGTCCTTGAAGAGCAGGCGGGTCATAATCTCTTCTTTGTCGGCAAACGGCTCATTGGTTCCGGCACAGAGGTCGGAACGTCGTTTGATCTGCCAGCTTTCTTCGCGTACGGATGCCATAGAGTGGAGAGGTTACAGGGCTGTTGCGCTTTTTCAATTCAATTGCTGAAGAGCGACCGGTTTTCACGGAAGTAAACGATGCCGCTCCAGACGGTCAGCGCAGTGACCACTCCGGCCATCCACAGCATGATCAGCTGGAAGGAATCGCTTTCCAGAAAACTCCACGAAACAATCGAGTTTGCGGCGAGAGCCAGCAACACGGTGCTGATATAAACCATTTGCCAAATCGTTTTTTGTTTTCCCCAGACGCTGGCGGCGAGAACGACGCCTTTGTCGATTGCCAGCAGGCGCAGGCCGGTCACCATCATTTCGCGGGAGAGAATGAGTGTGACCATCCAGGCTGGCATAATTCCAAGTTCGACGAAACCGATAAAGGCGGCGGCGGTGAGGACTTTATCGGCCAGCGGATCCATCAGAGTTCCAAACGCGGAACAGCCGTATACTTTGCGGGCGAGGTGTCCGTCAAGCGCGTCGGTGAGTGCGGCGATGCCGAAGAAAAATACTGCGGCAATAGGTGCGCCGGGGAAAGAGGCACTCAGGCAAACCATAAAAACGCCAGCCAGAACAAAGCGGCTGACGGTGAGAATGTTGGGCAGTTTCATCGTGAACTTTCAATTTTACCTGGCTCGACCAGGTAGAGATCGGGCAGGGGTTCGTCGAGAAGTTTGCGGGCGGCTTTGGTCTGTGCGACCGGCGCGGCGGGCTTTGTCGCAAGATGGCGGCGCACGCAGTTGGTGACGCTGACGAGCAGAACGATCAAAACAATCACGCCCGCCGTTCCGATGGCAAGTGCGCGGATATCCTTTGCCACATAAGGCTTCAGGCCCAGCGAAAACTTTTTGAATGGCGCGCTGAGCCACGCCAGCGGATTGAATTTTGCTGGCAACCAGTTGAGATTGAATGAACGAGCCGGGTTTTTTTGGCTGTTTTTTTCGAGCTGGCTTTCTTGGTCAATCAGCGGCTTCGGGTTGGGGGCGTGCCGCGTGATGTATTCTTCAATGAGCGGATCCGGGTTCAGTCCAAGATATCCGGCGTAAATCCGGATGAATCCTTTGGCATAAGTCGGCGCGGCCATGCCGGAGAAATCGTCGGCTTCCAGAGCGACGATCATTTTTGTCAGGATATTCGTTGCGGCACCAGCGTCTCGTGTGCTGACTCCTTTAGCCTCGCGCGCGGCCTTTAACTTTTGTCCGAGTGTTGCCATGGCGGTTATTCCTCCGGTTTATGCTCCTCGTCGTCATCGTTAAATTCCTGAGAAGCTTCCGCTTCGGAAAGAGATTCGCCGCCGCCGTGTTCGGGGATTCCACCATCAATGTCGATCAGAATATCGCGCGGGCCGGTTTCTGTCGGCGGTCCGATGATGCCTTTTTCTTCGAGGATATCCATCAGGCTTGCGGCGCGGTTATAGCCGATCTTCAGTCGGCGCTGGAGTGATGAAGTCGAAGCGCGTTTGGTGCTGCGGAGCACTTCCATGGCGGCTTCAAGCAGGTCGTCGCTTTCGTTCATCTCCGGAAGTTCTGTCCGGGTACTTTCGATCTTCTGTTTGATCTCCGTGATGAACTCCGGCGAACCCTGAGTACGGATAAAGTCGGTGACGCGGCGCATTTCGCCGTCGCTGGTCCAGGTTCCCTGCAGGCGGACGGGTTTGTTTTTGCCCGGCGGCAGATAAAGCATATCGCCTTTGCCGAGCAGTTTTTCTGCGCCGACGGTGTCGAGAATCGTGCGGCTGTCGTTGCCTTGTGCGACCTGAAAAGCGATGCGGCCCGGAATGTTGGCCTTAATCGTGCCGGTGATGACGTTGACGGACGGGCGTTGTGTGGCGAGTACCATGTGAATCCCCGCGGCGCGGGACAGCTGAGCAAGCCGCACGATGCACGGTTCGATTTCCTGCTGGGCAACGCTCATCAATTCAGCCAGCTCGTCCACTACGATCACGATGTAGGGCAGTTTGGCTGGAGTCAGATCTTTCGGTTGGTCGGAATCTTTTTCGATGGCGGCACCGAACAGATCGGTCTGTTTTTCGATCGGGCGGGTATTAAAGCCTTTGATGTCGCGCACTTTCACTTTTTTGAAGAGGGCGTAGCGCTTTTCCATTTCCTTAATCGCCCAGCGCAGGCCCAGCGTCACCTTCTTGGCGTCGGTGATAATCGGCACGACGAGGTGTTTGAGGTTTTCATAAGCCTGAAACTCGAATGTTTTCGGGTCGATCAAAATCAGACGGAGCTGTTCCGGCGTGCGGGAGAGAAGCAGGCCGGTCAGCAGTGAATTCATACAGACCGTTTTGCCTGCGCCGGTGGCTCCGGCAATCAGCATGTGCGGCATGGCGGAAAGATCGCCGACGACCATTCGGCCGCTGACGTCTTTGCCGAGCGCGAGCGGCAACGCAACTTCCGGGTTGTGGAAAGCGGGGCTTTCGACCAGCTCGCGGAGATAAACTGACGTGCCTTTGGTGTTCGGCACTTCGATGCCGACAGCGCCTTTGCCGGGAATCGGCGCCTGAATACGAATGCTTTGAGCACGAAGCGCCAGCGCAATATTTTTTTCAAGGCCCGCGATGCTTTCAACCCGCACGCCGGGGGCTGGAGTGATTTCGTAGGACGTAACGGTCGGGCCGGTTTCGACGTGCGTAACGGTTCCGTCCACGCGGAATTCTTCAAGAGTCGCCTGAAGAATCCTGGCTTTTTCCTCCGTATTTTCGGTTGAAGTGCGTGCGGCCAGCGAGGGCAGTTCGTCGAGAATGGTAAGCGGAGGGAGTTGATAGCCGGATTCGTCGCGGCCCGGTGCGATATTTACGGAAACATTAGCTGGCTCATCGGCAGGCGGCAGGGCGACCGGCTTTATTTTGGCCGGCTTCGACGGTTCTGTTTTATCCGGCTTGGCTTCCGATTTCGGTGACGGGACGACAGATGGCGCAAACAGTCCGCTGGCGGCGGGGGCTGCTTCCGGCGCAGGGGCAATCTTCTTCGCCTTCTTCTTTTCTTCGGGGGTCACTTCGCGGCTAAACCGCGGTTTCGGCGTGGCGGCGCGCGCTTCTTTGCGGCGGGCGCGGAATTCTTTAATTTTTTCCCAGAGGAAAATGAACGGAGTGAAAGGGTGCATGCCCGTCAGTTGTAAAATGGCGAGAATGAAAACCGTGATAAAAATAATGCCGGCGCCGGTGTGGTTGATCAGCTTACCCAATGTGCGGATGGCTAGAAGTTGTCCAACCAGTCCGCCGGGGCTGCCCACATTGAGGATTTCTTTCAGTCCATTCCAGAGAGCGGGCTGATATTCGAAGAAGCTCGAAAGAGAAACCAGTCCGGCGGTCAACCAGGCCCAAACCGGCCAGACACGTTCGTAGGAACGGAACGTCATCATCAATCCGCCCGTCAGAAGAACGAACGGCAACAAATAGCCGCCGACGCCGAAAAGCAAAAAACCGGCGAAAGCAACCCAGGCACCCAATGGTCCGACCAGATTGTGCGGGGGCGACGCGGGCGGATCATGCAGGAAGCCGATATCCTCGGCATTAAACGAAAACACACAAAGAAAGCTAAGCAGACAGAGCGCCAGAAGAATAACGCCGATCGCCTCGCGCTTCGGAGAACGGATTGTTTCAGATTGTTTTGCCATTTCGTCGAGTATAGCCGCAGAAATTTGATTTTGAATACCGAAATTATATTTATCTGAGTCTTTTATGTGCAAAAAGCCCCGCCGGAGAGGCGGGGCTTTTGATGTAACCAATAGTCAGCGACGACTTATTGCGCAACTTTTTTCGGTGCCGGTTTCAGTTCGTCAGCGGACAATACACCGTCCTTGTTCAGATCTTTTTTGTCAAAATCTTTGATAGCTTTCGCTTCATTGAAGGGTTTCTTGGCCGTTTCAGCCATCTTTTTTTGCTTGGCGATGAACTGTTCTTTAGTTTGGTCGGCCGCGCTTGCGACAACACCGATCATAGCGATTGAGATAAATAGAAGTAACTTCTTCATTTTGCTCTCCCTTTAGACATTTGATCCTAAACCAGAACCCCTCCGTCGGAGTCCATCATACGGCATAAAGTGTGACAGGAGCTCAGCCTTAGGTCAAAACGATTAATCGGCGACAACGTATGATCAATACAACCGGAATGCGGGCCAGTTGCGGATAAAGCTCGCGCCAGCCTGCGCTGTCATACGGAACCTTGGCGCGGATGTCCGCCTCGCTCATCTCTGGAATTGACATAGGCGAAGGTTCCAGCAGTCGATCAATAGTCAGTCCGGCGGCATGAATCCACTCCGCGATAGTTGAGATAGGCCAATAGTGCGCCGCGCTCATGGTTTTGTCGTCCAACGACATACGTACATCCGGATCGGGGTGGAAATAATCGGGAATAAACAGGCCGTCCTCGCCGTCGCCGATGTTGAGCCATTCGCCCGCATACAGCGGATGTCCGGTCGTCAGCAGAAATGTGCCGCCCGGCTTTAACATCACGGCGACATCGGCGATCACTTTGGCTGGATCGGCGGAGAAGGGTAGCGCATAGGTTGAGTGAATCAGATCGAAGGCACCAAGGTCGCCCAGTGAGTCCATCGAACCGCAGCGGAAATCGACATCAACCTTTTCTTTTTTGGCCAGCTTGCGGCCATGCACCAGCTGCTTTTCGGAAATATCAATGGCGACACATTGCGCGCCTTGCTTGGCAAGGAAGATAGAATTCTGTCCCGCGCCGCAGCCAAGTTCGAGGCAGCGGATTTTATCCGCTGTCCTCGCCGCGCCGGAGCCTTGGCGGAGGCGGGCAGGTAAAAGGCGGAGCGTGGAGTCTCCCGGCAGGAGCGGGCCGTAGTGGAAATCATCTGTCGAGATGCGTGTTTCCTTTTGATAGAGCACCGCGAGGTCGTCCCAGTAGCGCGCACTGCTTCGGTCGTTGTTTCCTTCGAATTTCATCGGCGCAGTGTTTCAAATTCTCCGGGAAAACAAAAGAGGTGTTTCCAATGTTTGCCTGGCCTGAGCCTTGTCGAAGGAGAAAAGCCTGATGTCCGGTTCGGGCGTAAGGTTGACGGCGCGCGCAAAATCCTGTCATTCTCTCGGCCCTCTGGGTTCCCGTGGTTTGTGGTGAAAAGTGAGACGTGTAAGGTATGAAAAATTTGATTCGAAAATCTGTAGAAGCGATGAGCGGCTATGTTCCCGGCGAGCAGCCGAAGGGCGAGGGCGTTATCAAGCTGAACACGAACGAAAATCCGTGGCTCTGCTCGCCGGAAGTGCGCGATATTCTGAACGAGATTGATATTGCCGAGCTGGCGAAATATCCCGATCCGCTTTGTACCGAAGTCCGCAAGGTGATTGCTGAAAAGCACGAAGTCGGCATTGCGAATACCTTTGCAGGAAACGGCTCGGACGAAATTCTGGCGCTTTGCATCCGCGCATTCTGTGAGCGCGACGGCTCAGTCGGCTATTTTGATCCGTCCTACTCGCTCTATCCGGTGCTGGCGCAGATCGAAGAAATCGCCGTGAAGCCGGTGGCGCTCGACGAAAACTTTGAATGGAAGATGCCGAAGGGCTACGAAGCGTCGGTCTTTTTCCTGACCAACCCCAACGCGCCGACCAGCATGCTGTTCCCGAAAGCCAAAATCGAGGCGTTTATTAAGAGCTTCCCCGGCGTGGTGGTGATCGACGAAGCCTACGTGGACTTTGCCCGCGAAAGCTGCATGGAGTTTGCGACGAAATACGACAACGTGATCGTGGCCCGCACGCTTTCCAAATCCTACGCGCTGGCTGGCATCCGCTTCGGCTATTGCGTTGGCGCGAAACCGCTGATCGACGCGCTACACAAGATCAAAGATTCCTACAACGTCAGCCGCCTGACTCAGGAGCTGGCCCGCGTCGCGCTGATCGACGAAGAAACCATGGCGGCGATCACCGCCGCTGTCAAAGGCACGCGCGGACTGCTCACCGACGAACTGAAGGCGCTGGGCTTTAAGGTTTATCCGTCGGAAACCAACTTTGTCTGGGCGAAGCCGCCGAACCTTCCCGCGAAGAAAATTTTTGAAGAGTTGCGCAAACTCAACATCTACGTCCGCTGGTTTGACGGTCCGCGCACCAAAGACTGCCTGCGCATCACGGTCGGCACGAACGAACAGATCGTGATACTGATCGAGGCGCTCGAAGAAATTTTCGGCAAATAGACCGCGACCACGGGTCGCGGCTACAACGTTGTAGCCGCCCGCCGTGAGGGCGGACTGAAGGAGTTGAAAAATGGCCTGTCCGAATAAAGAAAAGAATCTGGCGGACTGCACCTGCACCTATTCGTGCAATAAGCGGGGCTTATGCTGTGAATGCGTGACCTATCACCGCGCCAAAGGACAGATCCCCGGCTGTTTCTTCTCAAAAGCTGGCGAAGCAACCTACGACCGTTCCACCGCTAATTTCTGCAGCGACTGCAAAGCCAGTTAACGAAGCACTATTTCTGCGCGGCTTTGAAGGCGGCGAACGATTTGATTTCTTTGTCGAGTCCCCCGAACGCTTTAGTGGGCTGGAGGCGGGTGTAGAGATCTTTTTCCTGCGCCAGCTGGTCGGCGATTGCTTTGGGGTCGAGCACCATGATGGCGTAGGCCGTGAAGGTGTCGCCGGTGTTTTCATATTTCAGCGTCTGCGCCACGCTGCCAGCGATTTGCTGGCTGATAATCGCCTTTTCAGCGGTGTTGAATCCGGACAGGAATAATGATTCGAACGGTATTTTGGCCTCATCGGAGAAGGCTTTCTCAAGCACATCGAAGCGGGCGGTTAGCATCCGCTCCAGTTCTCTGCGTCCGTTCACTTTGGCTTTATTGAGCGCCAGTTCTAGGCTCTTGGATTCGCCGATTCCAACGGCGGCCAGTCCTCCGGCCTCAACCATTCCGGCGGCCAGCATTTGCATTTCGCCGGGAAGCGGAGCCTGGATGGCTGGCGCATTGGTTTGTTCCGGGATCACAGGCACTACGACCACCGGTTCAGGTGCCGGAGTGCAGGCGGGCTTGGTGGTGGAGCAACCGGACAAAAGAACGGTTGCAATGACGAGGCTGGCGAAAAACAGTATTTTTTTCATGAAGAGGCTCTTGGTTTGATTATCGGAATTCTTCCGGCGATTTCAACTGGAGCAAAATAGAGCATTCATCACGGGGCGGCAACCGATAAATCGGGTGTTTCGGCTTGAGGTGGCGGGGCTGTATCCTTATAACCGATGCCTATTTTTCCCACGGAAAGGAATGGCTATGCATATTGTGGTCTGTATTAAACAGGTGCCGGACTCGGATAAGGTCACGATTGACCGCGAGACAAACCGTCTCAACCGCGCCGGAGTGCCGAGCATCATTAATCCCTTTGACGAGAATGCGCTGGAAATGGCGTTGCAGCTCAAAGACAAGCACGGCGGCAAAATCACGGTCATCTCGATGGGCCCGCCGCAGGCCGAGGAAGCTCTGCGTACGGCGCTTTCGCATGGCGCGGACGAAGCGATTTTGGTTTCCGACCGCAAGTTCGGCGGCGCCGACACCTGGGCCACGTCCTACACCCTCACGCTGGCGCTCAAAAAGCTGGCCGAACCGGTGGATCTGATTCTTTTCGGCAAACAGGCGATCGACGGCGATACCGCGCAAGTTGGTCCGGGCGTTGCGCATTTCTACGGCGTGCCGATGATCACCTACGCCAAATCCTGCGAGGTCAACGAAAACGGCTTCCGCGTCCATCAGGTGACCGACCACGGTTACAATGTCTGGGATGTTGAAAAACCGGCCGCGCTGACCGTCGTCAAAGAAGCCAATAATCTGCGTATGCCGTCGCTGAAGAAAAAGATGGCCGCCAAAAAAGCCGAGATTCCGGTTTGGGGCGTCGAACAGCTTCAACCCGAAGAAGGCAAAATAGGTTTGGCCGGTTCGCCGACCAAGGTGAACAAGGTTTTTGCGCCGCCGGTGAAGCTCAATAAGGAAATCCTTTCCGGCGAGCCTGCGGACATGGTCAAGGAACTCATTTTTAAACTGCGGGAGAAGAAAGTCCTATGAGCACCAACAAGGAAATCTGGGTTTACGCGGAACAGGAAAACGGCAAGCTGGCCGGCGTGGTTTTTGAACTGCTCTCCGAAGGACGCAAGCTGGCGGCCAAATCGGGATTCACCCTTTGCGCGGTACTGGCCTCGGCTGGCGGCAAGCCGATGCATCAGGAGCTGTTCAACTACGGCGCAAAAAAAATCTACAACGTCGAAGATCCGCGGCTGGGAACCTATCAGAACGACTATTTCTCCAAAGTGATGGCCGACCTGATTAAGGATAAAAATCCCGAAATCGTTCTCTATGGTGCCAGCACCATCGGACGCAGCCTCGCGCCGACCGTCGCCGTTATGGGCTGGGCGGGCCTCACCGCCGACTGCACCGAACTCGACTTCGACACCGAACGCCACTGCCTGCTTCAGACCCGTCCGGCATTCGGCGGAAACATCATGGCCACCATCATCTGCCCCGACCACCGTCCGCAGATGTCCACCGTCCGCTCCAACGTCTTCAAAAAAGAACGTGTCAGCGAAACTGAAACCGGTGAAATCGTTGATGTAAAAATTGACCTCTCCGGTATCAAAGAACGCATGAAACGCATCGAGAGCGTTGTTGAAGAAGTGAACACCGTTGATCTGAAAGCCGCCGAATACATCGTTTCCGGCGGACGCGGACTCGGCGGCCCCGAAAACTTCAAGATTGTTGAAGGTCTGGCCGGAGCCCTCGGCGGCGCAGTCGGTGCTTCGCGTGCGACTGTCGATGCCGGTTGGATTTCGCACCATCATCAGGTCGGACAGACTGGTAAAACGGTTTGTCCGCTGGTCTATATCGCCTGCGGAATTTCCGGAGCCATTCAGCATTTGGCCGGTATGCAGAGTGCGGACTTGATTATCGCCATCAACAAAGATCCGGACGCGCCGATCTTCGACGTAGCCGACTTCGGTCTGGTTGGCGACCTGCACAAAATCGTGCCGGAATTCACCAAACAGATTAATGCGCTACGAGCATAGCGGTTTTTAAATCTGTTTAAGCAGAGCACTGAGCAACTGCTCAGTGCTTTTTTGTGCCATCGAATTCACACTTGCAACTCACGGCAGTTTTAACCGTTTGCTCACAAAAACCCAACCGAAGAAGAGGATGCTGAAAGCTCAATTGGATCTAGTGGTAACAGAATGATGAACCGTGGCGACGTCAATAGTGTCTCCCGATTGAAAACGGGAACAGATACCTTCGATTGGAAGTCTTACTGGACCGAAATCGATGCAGTCAGCCATTCGGCGCACCCTTATGCGGTATTTGAGATTCTGGCACAGAATCCGGACTGGCCTTTTGTTCCCATCGTAGATGAAAACCGTCGTCCGATCGGAGTCGTGCGGGAATATAGCCTGAAAGGATATGCCTATGCGCGATTTGGGCGGGAGCTGATCCAAAGGAGGCGACTGTCCGATTTCATCGAGCCGGTAGCCGTGGTGTCGTGCAACACAAGCTCAGAATCTTTGCTTGTGAGCGGATCGAAAAATCCAAATCCCGATGGTCTTGTTCTTGTTGAGAACGGGGTTTACCGGGCGGCACTTCTGAATTTGGCCCTGTTACGTCTGCACGAGGAACATCATTTGAAAACTCAGGCGCGGCTTGCTCATATCGAAAAAATGGAGGCCATCGGCACGCTTGCAGGAGGCATCGCTCACGACCTGAACAACATTTTGACTCCGCTTCTTGGCTACGCCGGTCTTGTCCGCGAAGCTGTAGAAAATGGCGATCCTGTCAGCCTTGAGATGCTGGATCAGATTATTATCAGCGCCAATCGCGGGCGGAAGACGGTTAAGCAGATTTTGACATTCAGTCGGCAGCAGGAATTGGTCAGATCCCCGATGCATCTCGGCAATACCGTACGGGAAGTGCTGGGACTGATTGGATGCTCTCTGCCTGCGTCAGTTGAAATAGAAATGAAGCTGGAGACAGATCGGGATATCGTGCTGGCTTGTCCCTCCGAGATGCATCAGGTTCTGATGAATCTTTGTACAAATGCTTACCACGCCATGCAGGAAAAGGGCGGGAGGATGGTCGTCTCCTTAGCGGAGCACGACGGGCCGCCTTTGGGCTGGTCGCCTTGTACGGAACTGCCTCGCACCGGAGCAGTTCGGGTGTCGGTCGGGGATGAGGGCTCTGGAATAGACCCCGAAGTGCTGCCGCGAATTTTTGAACCGTTTTTCACCACAAAACCGCAGGGGTCCGGCACCGGTATGGGACTGGCCATTGTGCATGGAATCATGACGCGGACAGGCGGAGCGATTTCCGTCGAAACTCAGGTCGGACGGGGAACGACATTTCATTTTTATGTGCCTCAATTAGAAGTTCGCCACCCTGCGATCAAGGAGTTGGTCGTTCCCCGGAGTGCAGGGATAAAGGGTTCGGCCTCTCTTCCGAAAATCCGGATGCTCATGGTCGATGACGAAACTCAAATTGTCCGGTTGGGTGAAGAGGTTTTTTCGCGGTTCAGCATAGAGGTTTGCACGAAGACCGACAGCCTCCAGGCATTGGCGCTGTTTCAGGAGGATCCGTACGCGTTCGATGTGCTGATGACCGACCAGATGATGCCTGGCATGAAAGGCTCCGATCTGACACGGCATGTGCTCGCGATTCGCCCTGAATTGCCTGTTATTCTTTGCACTGGCTATGCGGACGCCTTGGGCCCTGAGCAAGCTGCGGAACTGGGGATCCGCGAATACATTCTTAAGCCGCTGGATTTTTCGCACTTGGCGAAAATTATCCGGAGCTGGTTCCCTGCGGACGTCCCGGCGTAGTAATTGGTGCCTGCGGTACCCTTTGCCTCCACCTTTGCGCTTTATCTTCATCGTTTGGTTTGTATAATGCGCCCCTTATTTTCGACAAGGTCGATTCAGGAGTCGCAATGGAAAATTTGGTCATCATCGGAACGGGGCCCGCGGGATTAACCGCCGCTGTTTATACGGCGCGCGCCAACCTAAATCCGTTGGTGATCGAAGGCTTTCAGCCCGGCGGTCAGCTCACGACAACGACCGAGGTGGAAAACTATCCCGGCTTCCCGGAAGGAATTTCCGGCGCGGCGTTGATGGATCTGACGCGCAAACAGGCCGAGCGTTTCGGCGCACGGTTTAAATCCGGCGAAGTGGTTTCCGCCTGCCTGACCTGCCTGCCGCACACCATTACGCTGAGCGACGGCGAAAAAATTGAAGCGAAAACCATCATCATCGCCACCGGCGCAAGCGCCCAGTATCTCGGCATCGAGTCCGAACAAAAACTGATCGGCCGCGGCGTTTCCGGCTGCGCCACCTGCGACGGCGCTTTCTACCGCGACGTCCCCGTCGCTGTCGTCGGCGGCGGCGATACCGCGATGGAAGATGCGCTGTTCCTGACACACTTTGCTTCGAAGGTTACCGTCATTCACCGCCGCGACCAGTTCCGCGCTTCGAAAATTATGGTCGATCGCCTGCTGGCGCATCCAAAGATTGAAGTGCTCTGGGATTCCGTGGTCGAAGAGGTGATGGATGTTGCCAAAAACGAAGTGACCGGTCTCAAAATCCGCAACGTCAAAACCAACGCGATTTCTGAACTTAAGGTACACGGCTTATTTGTCGCCGTTGGCCACAAGCCAAACACCAAACCGTTTGCCGGACAGCTTGATATGGATCACGCCGGATATCTGATCGCCAAAAATACTCGCACCAACGTCGACGGCGTGTTTGCGGCGGGCGACGTGCAGGATCCGGTGTACCGTCAGGCGATTTCCGCCGCCGGTTCGGGCTGTATGGCCGCGCTGGAGGCGGAACATTATTTAGGAAGCATGGAATAAGAATTAACTAAGGAGAAATAGTATGGGCGAAATCAATTATGGACTGACAGAAGAGCAACTTGAAATCCGGGCCATGCTCGATGAATTCGGTAGAGAACGCATCTTGCCGGTACGTGCCGAGCTCGACGAAAAAGGCATCTTTCCCACCGACCTGCTCAAAGAGCTGGCTCAGATGGACATGATGGGCCTTTTCATCGACGAAGCATACGGAGGCATGGGCGTCGGCCACCTCGGTTTCTGCGTCGCCGTCGAAACCCTCAGCAAATATTGCATCGGCGTTTCCGTTTCCTATGCCGCTAACGCCCTCGGCGCCGACCCGATCATCATCGGCGGTTCCGAAGAGCAGAAGAAAAAATATCTCTCCCCGCTCGCCAGCGGCGAAAAATGGGCCGCCTTCGGTTTGACTGAACCGAACGCCGGTTCCGACGCAGGCGGTATCGCCACCACGGCCGTCAAAAAGGGCGACAAATACATCCTCAACGGCACCAAGCAGTGGATCACCAACGGCGGCGAAGCCGACACCTACACCATTCTGGCTGTCACCAATAAAGCCAAAGGCGCCCGCGGCGTTTCCTGCTTTATTGTTGAAAAAGGGATGCCCGGCTTCAGCTTCGGCAAAAAAGAAGACAAGCTCGGCATTCGCGCCTCCGCGACCCGCGAGCTCATCTTCCAGGACTGCGAAGTTCCGGCCGAAAACCTCATCGCCAAAGAAGGCATGGGCTTCCTGCTCGCCATGAAGACGTTCGACATTTCCCGTCCCGGCATTGCCGCGCAGGGTGTTGGTCTGGCTCAAGGTGCTCTCGACATGGCTGTTGACTACGCCCGCGTCCGTCACCAGTTCGGCAAACCGATTATCGCCAACCAGGGCTTGCAGTGGATGCTCGCCGACATGGCGATGAAAGTTGAAACCGCTCGCGCCATCACCTACGTCGCCTGTAACACCATCGACGGCGGCGAAAAAGATGTCTCGAAGATTTCCGCCATGTGCAAATGCTACGCCGGCGACGTCGCCATGTCCGTCACCACCGACGCCCTGCAGGTGCTCGGCGGCTACGGCTTCATGAAGGAATACCCGGCTGAAAAGATGATGCGCGACGCCAAGATCCTCCAGATCTACGAAGGCACCAACCAGATTCAGCGCGACGTTATCGGCGCGGCCCTCATCAAAGAGTACGCATCGAAGGCCAAGTAAAGTTTCCAAGCATTGGAAACAGAAGCCGCTCCGGAAACGGGGCGGCTTTTTTGTGGGATTTTTTACAGAAGGCAACATCTGTAAACCTCTCTCATCTGTTTTTGTGTTTTTCGTGGCGATTGTTTCCGATTAGAGTGCCCGCATGAAACGGCGGATCATTTACTGGGTTGCGGGCATCCTTATTTTGCTGATGCTTGTAAACTGCCATTGGGTTTTTCCGCCGCTGCGCCGCGCCGATGCCGTCATCACAATTAAAACCACCGGCTACTGCGCCTCCATGCAGAGTACCGGCTGGAAATTCAACTGGTTTGGACTGCCGGTTTCGCGGAACGGAAAGCTGAAAATCGTCGGACAGACGGCCTCCGGAAGCATGGCGCATCCCGGCACCATTGCTGTTGATCCGAAAGTTTTTCCGCTGGGAACCAAATTTTATATTCCCGGCTACGGCTGGGGCATCGCCGAAGATGTCGGCGGCGGCATCAATCGACGCGAAATCGACCTCTACTTCCGCCAGCACCGCTCCGCCGACAACTGGGGCGAGCAGACAAAAAAGGTCAAAGTCTGGTATCCGAAATAATGTGGAAGAGGCTTCCAGCCTCTGGCCAGAGGCTGGATGCCGATCCGCCGTTCAACAGCAACCAGAACTACAACGTACTCTTCAAGGAAAAAGACGGCAGCCGCGCCGCCTCGCAAATTCAGGCGTTTGAAGATACCTGGACATGGGATTCGGAAGACGAAGCGGTTTATGCCGATCTCGTAACGGCTGGTGGCAAAGTTGCCGATGCGTTGCAAGCCTTCCGCCAGTTCATCGGCCCGTGCGATATGCTGGCCTATCTCGTGATGATAGCTCCGCGCCTCATAGAGTGCCGCCGCGTTTTGAAATCGACCGGCATCATGTACCTTCATTGCGACCAGTCGGCGAGCCACTACCTAAAAATGCTCATGGACGCGGTCTTTGGCCACTATAATTATCCGACGAGTCGGTTCAGCTTTTCGAGCGTGAGGCCTTCGAGGGAATCAACAACGGCGTCAGCCTGAGTTAGTGCTTCCGCCGGATAGCTGTTGGTGACGGAAAGAACTTTCAACCCGGCGCCTTTGGCCGAAGCAATGCCGGCCGGAGTGTCTTCAATGGCCAGCATGAACCCGGCCCCTGTAGACGCGGCGGGTCGCCGCGTAATTCCGCGCCCATCCGCCGCCGAATGGCTATGGCGGGACAGGCCTGACGCGGCTACAGAAAGACGTTCTGCAGCAAGCCGGTACGGCGCTGGGTCGGGCTTGCTGATGTGTGTGTCGTCGGCGGTGACGATGGTGTCGAAGGCGTTTTCAATTCCGAGTCCGCTAAGGATTGGAAGAATGTCGGCGCGGAGCGCACCGGAGCAGATCGCCAGCGGAATATTTCCCGACAGGTGTTTAATCAGTTCGACCGAGCCGGGCAGGGCGGCGGCGC
>CAZSSI010000020.1:0-15791 GCA_964609345.1 uncultured Verrucomicrobiota bacterium
CTCAGCCCGGCGAATGCATTCAGGTGGATATTCAGGATACCGGTTGCGGTATTGCACCGGAGGATTTAAGCAAGATTTTCGATCCGTTCTTTACCACCAAAGAGGATGGCGTTGGTCTGGGGCTTTCCGTGTCGCACGGAATTATTCAGGAACACAACGGTGTGATCGATGTGGAAAGCGAAAAAGGGAAGGGCACGGTATTTCATGTGCAGTTCCCGTTGTTAAAAACGCAGGAGAAAAAAGAAGAATGAGCTCACTGCCTGTCAGTATCATGTACACGCAGGACGGAGTACTGCTTCAACGCATCCGCGGCTATCTTCATTCGCGTTCTGCCGTGCGGCACGTCGGCGATCCGGCAGAAGTCGAAATGCTTTTGCAGCAGCATCACGACACTCTTCTCTTTATGGATTTGCGTGCCGCAGACTGTCAGACACTTCTTCCTGAGTTAATCAAGGGGTTCCCGGACATTGTAATTATCGCGCTGGGTGCGGCCCGTTCTGATCCCGGGCTGAAAGCGGCCGCCGCCGGGGTGTATGCCATAGAATCCGGCGAGGTAGACCGCCTGCGGCTTCAAACCCTGTTCGATCAAGCGCAGTCGCACCTGCGGCTTCTTCAGGAAAACCGCGTACTCAAAGAAACCTTGCAACGTCCTGCCGCGCCAGCGGCTCCGTCACGCGAAAATATTGCGCCGTCGCTCTACCATTTTTCCAGTGCTTTCCGCCGCTTTGACAACATCGGCATCATGCTGGAAAGCATTGTCGAAGGCGTTGCCAGCTGTGCCCGCGTCTCGCGGGTCTCGGTCTTTTCCATCACGCCCGCCGAAATCTACCGCTTCCGCGCCGGTATCAAATGCATGGAGGAAACCCGCGCGCTCGAATTTAAAAAGACGCATCCATTTATACAATGGCTTCAGATTCACGCGCACAGCATTTCCCGCTCCATGCTTCGGCACATCGAATCGATGGAAGAACGCCTGCTACTCGAAAAAATACTCGATCTCTCGGGAGCAGAAGCCATCCTGCCGCTCTTTGGACGTGAACGTCTCAACGGCTGGCTCTGTATCGGGCGTTCTTCATCAGGCGTACCGTTTGAACAGCGAGACATCGAAGAGCTGACGCTCCTTGCCGAGCAGGTTTCTGTCACTATCGAAAACTCTCTGCTACACGAAAGCCTTGCCATTCAGAAGGCGCTGGCCGAAAACCTTTTGCAGGCTATTCCGGTCGGCATTATCGCCGCCGGAGCCGACGGCACCATTCGCTGGTTTAACAGCGGGGCGGAAACGCTCCTTCATGTGACGGCCGCTGATCTCATCGGGCGTCCAATCGAGCGGCTTTCCAGCTACATCGCCTCGCTGCTAAATCGCTGTATGGCCGGTGAAAAAGCGGTCGGCCCGGTTGAGTGGACCGAGCCGCGCACTCACCGCGGACTTTCCATTCAGATTCGCCGTCTCCAGCAAAACGGACAATGCATGGGAGCGATGGCTGTGTTGAATGATCTGACCGAAGAACGGATTCTGCGCGAAAAACAGAACAACCTTGAACGAGCCACGTTCTGGAATGAACTGGCCACCGCCATTTCGCACGAAGTACGCAATCCGCTTGTGGCCATCAGCACATTTTCCCAGCTCCTGCCGGAACGCTATGGTGATGAAGAATTCCGCACCCAATTCCGCGATCTCACCACGCAGGAAGTCGCCCGTCTGAACGGTATGATTGACCAGCTCGATGCATACGCAAATCCGCCGACACTTCGGTTCGCGCCGCTCAGTGCGGGCGAGCTGATAAAAACCGCGCTGTTCAAAGCGCGGAACGGCGATGCGGTTCCCAAAGAAGTCGGCGTCGAAGTGGAGTCTGGACTGCTGTCCATTGAAGGCGATATTGATGTTCTGGCCGATTCTATTTCCCGTCTTCTGCATAACGCCTTCACAGCGGTCGAAGGTGTCGCGCAACCCAAAGTTTCTCTCAGGGCCTTCGCGGGAGAAATCGGTACCGGGCGTTCGGCTGTAATTATCGAGGTACGCGATAACGGCACCGGAATTCCCATCGATCAGCACGAAAAGATTTTTTCGCCTTTCTGCACCACCAAGGCGCGCGGAGTGGGGCTGGGGCTTCCCATTGTCCGGCGCACGATGATCGACCACGGCGGACTGGTTGCTATTGATAGCGGCGAAACCGGAACGGTTGTACGCCTTTCGTTGCCCGCGCTCGACAACGAGGCAGGTGGCACCGCATGAAAAAGCTCCTCATCGTAGATGACGATCTTCATCTGCTCGAATCTCTGCGCGTTGTTTTCGGCGGGCTTTACGAAATCAGCACGACGCTTTCCGCTGAAGATGCTGCCGTCTTGCTTGAACAGCAGAACCCCGACGTGATGCTTCTCGACGTGATTCTGCCCGGTGCCAACGGAGTTGAGTTTCTGCAGGTCGTGCGACACACGCACCCGCAACTGCCAGTTGTTATGATCAGCGGTGCATCTTCCATTAAGCCGGTCATCAAAGCGCTCGAACTGGGGGCGTCCGACTTTATCCGTAAACCGTTCGACATAGATGAACTCCGTCTGGTTGTTGCCCGTGCGTTGCACCTGAACGACCTGAAACATCAGGTTGCCGGACTCAAGCGCGAGCTGGCCCGCCGTCCTTTCGTGGCGGAACCGGACGGACGGCCTATGAAAAAAGTTCTTGAGGATTTTGAACGCTGCCTGATTGAGAACGCATTGCAGCACGCCGATGGCGTTCAGACCCGCGCCGCCAAGGTCCTTGGCACTACCCGCCGAATCCTGAGCTACCGAATTGAAAAGCTTAAAATTGTCTCCGGTGACGAGTCCGCCTGACGCGAAAAATCCCTTTCCTTTCCTGCGGATTTATGGATAATCCGCCGCTTAATTTTTCCAGGAGAAAACCATGTACGAAGTATCCGAACTGAAAAAAGGGCTGAAAATCGAAATCGACGGGGCTCCCTGCATCGTCACCGACTTCCAGTTCTCCAAGCCCGGCAAAGGTCAGGCCATCTACCGTTGCAAAATCAAAAACCTCTCCACCGGTAGCACCTTTGAGAAGAGCTATCGTTCCGGCGACAAAGTGGAAAAGGCCAACTTGGAATCCCGCACCTTCACGTTTTCCTACCACAACGGCGACGATTTCGTTTTCTCCGACAACGATACCTTCGAAGAAATCCACCTGACCGCTGAACAGCTGGGCCAGAACCAGTACTTCATCGTTGAACAGATGGAAGTGGATATTCTCTTTCATAAGGAAAAAGCTCTGGATATCAGCCTGCCGACCTTCATCGAAAAAATCATCACGGAAACTGAGCCGGGAGCACGCGGAAACACCGCCAGCGGCAATGTCATGAAACCGGCCAAGATTGATAACGGCTACGAATTCCAAGTTCCGATCTTCATCAACGAAGGCGACGTCGTTCGCATCGATACCCGTACCGGCGAATACGCTGACCGTGTCTCTAAGGCCTAAGCTCGAAAAACCCAAAAACCCAAAGAAGCCCGAAGCGCGAATGCAAAAAGACAATGACAGCGTTAGGGAAGGGGGAGCGAAGCCCTATGACCTTGAAGAGCGCACGGCTTTGTTTGGAGAATCCATTATCCGCTTTGCTAAAAGAGTGCCGGTCAGCGCTGTAACGAATCGTCTGATTGATCAGTTGGTCGGTGCAGGAACCAGTGTGGGTGCCAACTATTGCGAAGCGGACGATGCGGTCTCCAAAAAGGACTTCCGGCACAAAATTTCCATCAGCAAGCGCGAAGCGCGCGAAACAAAGTTTTTTCTCCGGATGATTGCAACGGCTGTGCCTGAATTGAAGGAAGAGGCCAAGCCGTTGTGGCAGGAAGCCAAAGAACTCCATTTGATTTTCGCAAAAATCTATCGCGGCTGACGCCTTTAATTTTTTGGTATTTTGTTTTTCGGTATTTTGGCTTCTTTGGGTAGTTGGGTAGTTCGTCATTAGGGAGTTACGCATGCTTCATATCCTGCAGACTCGTGATGCGTTGTTGCAAAGCATCCGGGCGTTTTTTCATTCCGAGGGCTTTGTCGAAGTCGAAACCCCGATCCGGATGAAAACTCCGTGCATGGAACTGCACATCGACGCCGAACCGTCCGGCAACCGCTGGTTGCGCACCTCGCCGGAGCTTTACCATAAAAAACTGCTGGCACAAGGCGCGCAGAAAATTTTTGAAATCGGCAAATGTTTCCGGCAGGGCGAGCGCGGCGACCGCCACCATCCCGAATACACCATGCTCGAATGGTACCGCGCTGGCGGCGACTACAATGTCATGCTGGATGATACGACTCGGCTTCTGAGTGCGACGGGCATTCCCGGCGACTTGAAGATTTTTACCATCGCTGAAATCTACGAAAAATTCGCAGGCTGGAATCCGATCGAGCAATTTGATGCTGACCGCTTCGACTTCGACATGGTCGAAAAAATCGAGCCGAACCTGCCGAAAGACGCACCTGTCATTCTGAAGGATTATCCGGCCGAATGTTGCGCGCTGGCGCGGCTTAAACCCGAGAACCAGAAAGTCGCTGAGCGCTGGGAACTGTATCTCGGTGGTATCGAAATTGCCAACGCCTACAGCGAGCTGGCCGATCCGGTTGAACAGCGCGCCCGTTTTGAAAAGTGGGGCGCGCAGCGGAAAGCACTCGGTAAAATTGTCTATCCGATCGATGAAGAATTTATCCGGTGTTTGGAAGCCATGCCGCCGTCCGGCGGTTGCGCGCTGGGAATTGACCGCCTTTTAATGGCCCTTACGGGCACCACCACCCTCGACGACATTCTTCCTTTTCGCGATTACTTTCTCCAGTAAGCGAGGAACTCAATGTTGCCTTTCGGCCCTTTGAGCGGTGAAGTGGACAGGCCGAGCCATTCGAGGCCGAGCTCCTCGGTTCCGAACTTTTTGACTTTGGTGATTACCGCTTCATGGATCGCCGGGTCGGTGATGACACCGCGCCCTTTATCCACATCTTCTTTGCCAGCTTCGAATTGCGGCTTGATCAGCGAGACGATTTCGCCGCCGGGCTTCAACAGTCCTCTGACGGCTGGCAGTATGTTCGTTAGAGAAATAAACGATGTGTCAATCGAGGCGAAGTCGGCCAGCTCCGGCATGTCGGCTGGTGTGAGGTGACGGGCATTCACGCCTTCCATGACGATGACGCGCGGGTCTTCGCGCAGTTTCCAGTGAAGCTGGCCTTTGCCGACGTCAATCGCGTAAACCTTGATCGCGCCATGCTGGAGCATGCAGTCGGTAAACCCTCCGGTGGACGAGCCGATGTCGAGGCAGACTTTTTCGGTCAGTTCGATCGGGAAAGATTTCATTGCGCCTTCCAGCTTTTCGCCGCCCCGGCTGACAAACCGCTCAACCTCTTTCAGAACGATTTCATGATCGGATGATACCGTGTGTCCGGGTTTCGAGGCCGGTTGTCCGCCAACCATAACCTGTCCGGCCAGAATCAGCCGCTTGGCCTTTTCGCGGCTTTCGGCGAGGCCTTTTTCCACCAGCAACTGATCTAGACGGATTTTTTTCATCCGGCGTAGTGTAAATGGTCAAACTTCAATCTACAATCGGCAATCATGTCAGGCCTGTACATTCATATTCCGTTCTGCGTGCGCAAGTGCTCCTACTGCGCTTTTTATTCCGTTGTTTCCGAGGATCGGAAAAAACAGGAACAGTTTTTCCGTGCTTTGGAAAAAGAGATCAAAAATCTGCCGGATGATTTTTCGCCGGAAACCATTTTTATTGGCGGCGGCACGCCGACCGCACCGGACATCCAGATATTGGAATCGTTTTTTCCAATGCTCGGGAAATTCTGCCCGGCGGAGTTTTCGTCCGAAGCCAATCCGGGAACCGTGGATGCGGCGAAACTGGCTCTATTGAAGCGAAGCGGCGTGAGCCGGCTCTCGATCGGCGTGCAGTCGTTTGATTTCCAATGTTTGAAAACGCTGGGACGGATTCATACGGCGGAGCAGGCGGAGGAAGCGTTCCGTCTGGCGCGGTCGGCGGGGTTTGAAAATATTAGCATCGATCTGATGTTCGGTATTCCGGGGCAGACGATGGAAATGCTGGAGGCCGATCTTGAGCGGGTGCTGGCACTCGAGCCGGAGCACATTGCAATTTATAACTTGATGTATGAAGAGGGCGCGCCACTGACAATGCGCAATCCGCCGAAGCTGAACGAAGAACTCGAGCGCGATATGTATGACCGGATTCGCGCCCGGTTGGAAACGGCCGGGTTTGTGCACTACGAGATTTCGAATTTTGCCAAGCCGGGCTTCGAGTGCCGGCATAATCTGCTCTACTGGAGCGGCGGCGAATACCTCGGTTGCGGACCGGCGGCGCATTCGCACTGGAAGGGGATGCGCTGGGCGAACGTTTCTGATCTGAATGATTACTGCGCGAACGGTCCTCGGCGAGAGTTTGAAGAAACGCTCAATCCTGAGGCGAAGGAGCGCGAGACGCTGGTGATGGGATTGCGGAAAATCGCGGGCGTCGAGATTTCTTCCAACCTGTTGGAAAAACTCGGGGAAAGTTTCCGGACCTTGGAAAAACAGGGATTGCTGGTGATCAATGGACGGCGTATCCGGCTCGCGGATGAGGCGCTTTTTGTGAGCGATGCGGTCTTTGCGGAATTGGTGTGATTTGGCACTTGCCAAGGGGATTGTCAGTCCGTAGATTACGCCACTCTTTGAACTGAATTTTGAGATTGTTAGGAGAAATCATGGCTAAATGTGAAATGACAGGTAAGGGAACAGTTTCCGGCCGACGGATTGTTCGTAAAGGTTTGCGGAAAAGCAAAGGCGGTATCGGGTTGCATGTGACCAGCGCCACGAAACGCAAATTTAAAGCGAATCTGCAACATGTCCGCATCAAGGATGAGAACGGCACTGTTCGTCGCGTCTGGGTTTCCGCCAAAGCGATTCGCTCGGGTTTGGTAACTAAGGCCTAAGAGAGTAAGAGTTTTGTCTGAAAGCCGGTCCTAATGGGCCGGTTTTTTTGTGACTAGATGCAAAAAAAACGCCCTCCGGATTGGAGAGCGTTTTGAACCGAAGTGAGGCTTTCTCTTTTACCAGCTGGCTTTGGTCATGCCGGGGATGAGTCCGTTTGAGGCCATTTCGCGCAGGGTGATGCGGGAGAGACCGAATTTTTTGTAAACGGCACGCGGACGGCCAGTCACACGGCAGCGGCTCTGAACGCGAACCGGGTTGGCGTTGCGCGGAAGTTTGCGAAGCTTGTCGAAGGCGGCCATGCGGTCTTCGTAGGACGTTTTCGGGTTATGAATGATAGTCTTAAGCTCAATACGCTTGGCGTAGTACTTTTTAACCAGCTTCATGCGCTTGTTGTTTTTAACGATACTGCTCGTTTTTGCCATAAATCATTTTCCTCAATGGTTCGGTGAAGCGGGGATGAAACAGGAAAAGGATGCGACGTGCAACCCTTTTTTCCGCAAATGTGCCTGAGCGGGAACAGGATGAGGCTGCCGGTTTTTAGTTTTGTTTTCGGGCCTTTTCTCAGGCACACTGCGGCTCGATTTTTTCGATTCCAAAGGGAGTGATACTTATGTGCGGAGTAGTTGGCTATATTGGCGATAAACAAGCGGCCCCGATCTTGATCGACGGTCTGCAACGGCTGGAATATCGGGGGTACGACTCGGCGGGTATTGCCGTACTCAGTGGCGGAAAAATTTTATCAAGCAAGGAGGTTGGACGGCTGGCTAATCTGGAGAAAATGCTGGCGATCCATCCGATTCAGGGAACTCGCGGAATCGGTCACACCCGCTGGGCGACACACGGCGCGCCGTCACAGATTAATTCCCATCCGCACTTCAGTTCGGGCCGGGCTGTTGCGGTGGTGCATAACGGGATTATCGAAAACTATGCCGAGTTGCGCGAAGAACTGATGGCCAAAGGTCACAAATTCCTTTCAGAAACCGACACGGAAGTGGTTCCTCATTTAATCCAGCAGGCGCTGAAAGATGGCGCGAAGTCTCCGGTAGAGGCGATTTTGACCACGCTGAAACGGTTGCGCGGAGCTTATGCGCTGGGAATCCTGTTCCGTGACGAGCCGGATGCCATCTTTTGCGCCCGCAAAGGCAGTCCGCTGATCATCGGTCTGGGCGAGAAGGAGAACTTCATTGCCAGCGACGTGCCAGCCATTATCAACCGGATCAAAAAAGCGATTTACCTGAACGACGGCGAGATGGCTGTTTTGCGCGCTGACAGCGTGGAAATCTGCACGATGGATGGCAAAAAAGTTGTGCCGGAAATCAAGGAAATCAAATTTCAGGCCGAGGCCGCCGAGTGCGCCGGATTCGAAACGTTCATGCTGAAAGAGATTCATGAACAGCCGCGAATTCTGCGCGCGATGCTGGATAAGCATGTTTCGGCAGATGGCAAGATTGATATCGGGTCAAACCTGAGCCCTGATTATTTCCGCAAGCTCAACCGCATTATGATCGTCTCCTGCGGAACGGCGTATCACGCCGGAATGTATGGCAAGCTTCTGCTGGAAAACCTGACCGGCATCGCGGTTGAAACCGATCTGGCCAGCGAGTTCCGCTACCGCGACCCGAAAATTGATCCCGGCACGCTGATCATTCCGGTCTCACAGTCGGGCGAAACGGCGGATACGTTGGCTTCGATTCGTATGGCGAAAGAATGGGGCTGTAAAATTCTGGCGATTTGCAATGTTGAGGGCAGTTCGGTCGTGCGCGAAAGCGATTCAGTTTTCTTTACCAACTGCGGGCCGGAAATCGGCGTGGCTTCGACGAAGGCCTACACCGCTCAGCAGATGGCGTTCGCTTTATTTGCGCTTTACGTTGCCGGTGTGCGCGGCAACCTGACGGCCGAGCAGATCAAGAATTATCTGGCTGATTTGCAGGAAGTTCCTGACGCGGTGCACTATGTGATTCAGAAGAAAGATGAAATCAGAGCGATTAGCGAAAAGCACCACGACGGGCCGAGTTCGCTCTATCTGGGTCGCAAGTTCAACTATCCGACCGCGCTGGAAGGTGCGCTCAAGAATAAAGAAATTTCCTATCAGCACGCCGAAGGCTACGCGGCCGGTGAGATGAAGCACGGCCCGATTGCGCTGATTAATGACGCACTGCCGGTGATTTGCATCTGCACGAAAACATCGGATGAGGTTTACGAGAAGATGCTTTCGAATATCAAAGAAGTCGAAGCCCGCAGCGGCCGCATTATCGCGGTGGCAACGGAGGGTGACACCGAAATCGCGAAACTGGCCGGCGACATCATCTATGTGCCGGAGGTTCGGGACGAATTTACGCCGATGGTCAACGTGGTCGGACTGCAACTGTTGGCCTATTACGCAGCCCGAGCCAGGGGAACGGATATTGATAAGCCGCGCAATCTGGCCAAGAGTGTAACGGTGGAATAGTTCCTCTGGAGCGGGTTTTTTGCTTGAAAACAGATTGCATGGGAAAATACACTCCCCGCCCCTTGTAACCGGAAGAGGTGATTATGAAAAAAGAAAAAACAGGACAGGCCGAAATACGAATTGATGACCAGACGCTGGTTTGCCCCATCTATGAAGGTACCGAAGGCGAACGGGCTCTAGATGTCGGCAAGTTGCGCAAGGAAACCGGGGTGATCACCTATGATCCGGGATTCGGCAATACCGGCGCTTGCTTTAGCGACATCACTTTCATCGATGGCGAGAAAGGTATTTTGCGTTACCGCGGTTACGATGTGGCCGATCTGGCTGAGAAGTGCGAATTCATTGAAGTGGCCTATCTGCTGGTGCACGGCTCGCTGCCGAACGCTCAGCAGAAGGAGCGTTACAGCCGGATGTTAAATCAGCACTCGATGATTCATGAAGATATGCGGGAGTTTTTCAGCAACTACCCTGAGCATTCCCATCCGATGGCGATTCTTTCCGCTATGGCAGTCTCGCTTTCCTCGTTCTACCCCGAGCTTGGGCAGGATATGAAAGAGGACCTGGATATGACGGTTACGCGGCTGGTTTCCAAGCTGCGCACGATTGCCGCCTTTTCCTATAAGAAATCGATTGGTGAGCCGGCTGTTTATCCACGGCACGACATGAAGTACTGTGAAAACTTCCTGAATATGATGTTCGACTCGCCGGTTCGCAGTGCGCCGATTGACCCGGTGATGGCCGACGCGCTCAATAAGCTGCTCATCATCCACGCCGACCACGAACAGAACTGTTCTACCTCAGTCGTGCGCGGCGTCGGAAGTTCCGGAATTAATCTGTACGCTTCGATTGCCGCAGGTATCTGCGCGCTGTGGGGGCCGAAGCACGGCGGTGCCAATCAGCACGTTATTGAGATGCTGGAAGAAATTCACCGCGAAGGCGGTAATGTAGACGCGGTGATTGAACGCGCCAAAAACCCGCGCAGTCCTTTCCGGTTGATGGGTTTTGGACACCGCGTCTATAAGTCCTACGACCCGCGTGCGAAAATTGCCAAACAACTGTGCAAAAAGGTGATTGCCGCGACGCATACGAATGACCCGTTGCTGGATATTGCCTTTGAGTTGGAAGAAAAGGCGCTGGCCGATTCCTATTTCCAGGAGCGCAATCTTTATCCGAACGTGGACTTCTACACCGGACTGACCTATCGCGAGATGGGGATTCCAACCAATATGTTCACCGTCATGTTCGCCATCGGCCGTTTACCGGGCTGGATTGCCCAGTGGCTCGAAATGCAGGGTGATGACGACGCGCGTATTGCCCGCCCGCGGCAGATTTATACCGGCCCGAACCTACGCAAAGTGACGCCGATTTCCAAACGTAAATAGTGGAATTCCCCGCCGTGATACCAACCGACCATCAGCCGGAAAACCTCCGGGAAAACAAACAGGAGCTCGAGTTCCTGCAGGCCGTCGCCCGCCGTCTGCCGGAAGACACCGGTGTGATGCGTGCGCTCGGTGACCTTTATACCCGCACCGGGGCCTATGCCGACGGACTGCGTGTAGATGAGCGGCTCAGTCGTCTCTGTGCGGAAGATCCGGTGGTTTGGTACAACCTCGCGTGCAGTTTGGCGCTTTCTGACCGGGCCGACGATGCGTTTGACGCGCTTGGTCGGTCCGTCGAGCTGGGCTACAACGACTACGACGCGATGAAGAAAGATCCCGATTTGGCTTCGCTGCACGGCGATGCCCGCTTCGAGTCCATTCTCGAATGGATTTACAGCGCTTTCGAGCAAACGCCGGATGAAAGTTTTTAGATGTTGGCGGTCAGGTAGGAACCCTTGGTTTGACTTGCCTGCCAATAACCAATATCTAGTAACAGATAATCGGGTCAGGAGGTATCTATGAATAAACCGCTTCTTTGGGCTTTGTTTCTGATGGCGCTCTGCGCTTTGTTTTTCATCTTCACCGGCGGCAGAACCAAGATTGAAATTTTCAATCTGGCGTTCTCGATGAAAACATCCATCGCCTTGCTTATTTTTACAGGCATCGGAACGACGATCGGAGTTCTGCTTAAATGAGTGACGGCAACCACATTTCCCGCGACGCCGTCATTCATCCCGGATGCCGGATATCCGGTTCCTCTATCGGTCCGGGATGTGAAATCGGTGCCGAAGCGCCAGCCACGATTGAAAACTGCCAACTGGGTCGCGGCGTAAAACTGAAGGGCGGTTTTTTCTCCGGCGCGGTTTTTCTCGACGGTGCCAACATGGGCAGTGGCGCACATGTTCGCGAAGGAACCATTCTTGAAGAAGAAGCGAACGGCGCGCATACCGTCGGCCTTAAACAAACCGTACTGCTTCCGTTCGTTACGCTCGGTAGTCTGATCAACTTTTGCGATATCCTGATGGCGGGTGGCACCAGTCGCAAAAACCACAGTGAAGTCGGCTCGTCGTATATTCACTTCAACTTCACGCCGAATCAGGACAAAGCCACGGCTTCGCTGGTTGGCGACGTGCCGCGCGGCGTTCTGCTGAATCAGAAGCCGGTGTTTCTCGGCGGGCAGGGCGGACTGGTCGGTCCGGCACGTATTGTTTACGGCTGTGTCATCGCCGCAGGCGGTATCTGCCGCAAGGATGTACTCGAAGAAAACCAGCTTCATGTTCCCGCTGTACCGGCGGAAAAAACCGTTCAGTTTGAACCGGGCATTTACAAAAATATCGACCGCATTGTCAGAAACAACCTGATCTACATTGGCAATATCCGCGCACTCAAAGCGTGGTATTCAACCATCCGCGTTCTCTTCATCCGTGATGACTTTGACCGTGCCTGCCACGCCGGTGCAGTGGCCAATCTCGATCTGATTCTCAACGAGCGCATCCATCGGCTGGAAAAGCTGACCGGGAAACCTATTCGCGTCGCGCTCGAAGCGCCGCTTAAAACCGTTGCCAGCGCGAACTTGATAAGAGAAATCGAAAAAGCGAATAGGGCGAGCTACGTCGACGCCATACAGAATTTGAATGATAAAACTCGTGCTGAAGCGACGACCTGGCTTCAGAGTATTGTGGATGAAACAGCAGTTTTGCACAGCTGATCAAAGGAGCTGAACGTGGGAAAACTTTTCGGAACAGACGGTGTGCGAGGTATGGCCAACATGGGCAACATGACTGCCGAGCAGGCGCTGGAAATCGGCCGCGCGGTGGCCTATGTCTGCAAAGAATACCATAAAGGCAAAGGTTCCCGTCCGCGCATTGTGATCGGTAAAGACACCCGGCTGAGCGGCTACATGCTCGAAAACGCGCTGACGGCTGGCGTCTGCTCGATGGGCGTGGACGTTCTTTTGCTCGGCCCGCTGCCGACGCCTGGCGTGGCGTTCATCACGCAGGATATGCGCGCCGACGCCGGCATCGTTATTTCCGCCTCGCATAATCCGTATCACGACAACGGCATCAAAATCTTTTCCCGCACCGGCTATAAACTGCCGGACGCCGAAGAAGAGAAAATGGAAAAACTGATTGCCGGGCGCACCCTGCGCGACGTCCGCTCGACGGAAGACGACATTGGTAAAGCCAAGCGTATCGACGACGCCGTCGGACGCTACATTGTTTTCTGTAAAAACACGTTTCCGGAAGACCAGACGCTCGACGGTATGAAGCTGGTGCTCGACTGCGCCAACGGAGCCGCCTACAAAGTTGCGCCGATTATTTTCTCGGAGCTGGGCGCTGTGGTATCGGCCATTCACGTTTCGCCCAACGGCATGAACATTAACGACAACTGCGGCTCGCAGCATACCGGCGATCTCAGAGCCAAAGTGGTTGCGACTGGCGCGGATGTCGGGCTGGCGTTCGACGGCGACGCCGACCGCCTGATCGTGGTGGATGAAACCGGCGCGGAACTTTCCGGCGACCAGATCATGGCCATTTGCGCGGTTCACTATAAGAACAAGGGAATGCTCAAAAACAACGAGATCGTCGGCACGGTCATGAGCAACTTCGGCTTTCTCTCCGCCATGAAAGAACATGGGATTGATGTCGCCATCACGCCGGTCGGCGACCGCTATGTGCTGGAGCGGATGATTCAGGACGACGCTGTACTCGGCGGCGAAGCGTCTGGCCACATGATTTTCCACAACCACCACTCCACCGGCGACGGCATCATCGCCGCACTGCAACTTCTGGCGATTATGCGCGAAACCGGCAAGCCGCTTTCCGAACTGGCGAAAGTCATGAGCGTTTTTCCGCAGAAGCTCATTAACTTCAACGTGGCTCAAAAGCCGCCGCTCGAAGAGATCGCGAAAATTCAGAAGGCCGTCAAAAAAGCCGAAGCCGAACTCGGCGACAAAGGGCGCGTGCTGATCCGCTACTCCGGAACTCAGCCGATGTGCCGCGTCATGGTCGAAGGCCCGACCGACGAAATGACCAATCGCCTCGCTGAAGAACTTACGGCGGAGGTCAAAAAGTGTATCGGATAACGCGCTCTAAACAGGAGGTATTTCAACGCGAGGACTACTCCCTTTTTTCGTCGCCACTCAGGCACATCCGGAACTGAAAAGCCAACCGGAACCTCCCCGCTTTTTTGTGACTCCGCTACGGGGGTCATTAGGTTTAATTTATGAAGAATTTTTTTGAGACCGTACGCGATCTGGCTGCCCCGGCAGAAAATCCCGATCCGTCTTTTTTGCGCCGCAAAACGCGGTTGCTATCGCTCTGGGAAGGCTCACTGTGGGCCGTCATGTGGGGATTCGGAGAAACCTATATTGCTCCGTTTGCCATTCTCCTTAATGCTGGCAATCTGGCCATGGCATTTATCGGAACCGGACCGGTGCTGATTTCAGCTGTTGCACAGCTTGCAGGTGCCACCGTGCTGGACCGGGTCGGGCGTCGTGTACCGCTCATTCTGGCTTGCGGCACCGTGCAGGCTTTATCTTATCTGCCGCTTTTCATTCTGCCCGTTCTGATACCATCCGGCAGGGTGCCGCTTCTGATGCTCATGGTAATCGTCTATTTTTTCACTGTCGGGTTTCAAGCTTCGCCCTGGCTTAGCCTAATGGGCGATGTGGTGGAGCCGTCTGATCGCGGACGGTACTTTTCGAACCGGTCACGCATCATTTTGTACTCCATGCTGATGTTTATGCTGCTGGCTGGCTGGAGCATTTCCCAATGGAAAAATGTCGGGCACCCTATCGCCGGATTCGGTTTTCTCTTTGGAATCGCCTGTCTGGGTCGCCTGATCAGTATGTTTTTCATGCGCCGCCACTACGACCCTCCGATTCAGAAAGCCAAAGATGACGCCTACTTTTCTTTCCTTGATTTTGTGCGTGCCACGCCCCGCTCCAACTTCGCCAAGTTTACTTTCATGGTCGCGCTCATGAACGGAACAATCCAGATCGCCTCGCCGTTCTTCGCCGTGTACATGCTCAGAGACCTGCACTGGTCCTATCTCCAGTTCACGGTCAACATGGTTGCCTTTCTGCTTGCGCAGACCGTGTTTATACGCTGGTGGGGCGCGCTGAGCGACCGGCACGGCAACCGGTCTATTCTGGTCGCCATCAGTTGTCTGATGCCGATCCTGCCGCTGTTCTGGGCTTTTTCCACCAATTATTTTGTGCTCCTGCTGGCACAAGTGGTTTCGGGTGCGGCCTGGTCCGGATTTAATCTGGCCTCTTCTAACTTTGTTTACGATGCGGTCACTCCGCCCAAACGCGCCCGTGCATTCAGCTATTACAATCTGCTGAACGGCCTTTTTTCGGTTGCCGGCGCCATGCTGATCGGAGCGGCCATTGCAGAATATGCGCCGTCAAATTTCAAATTTGGATCGATTCGCATAACGATGATCTCATCGCTGCCGGTCGTATTTATCGCTTCCAGTATCGCCCGGGCGCTGGCCGCATGGATCATGCTTCCGCAGTTCCGCGAAGTGCGTTCTGCCGAACCGATTTCGACGGTGCACATTTTGTGGCAGCTGGGCGTCGGTCAGCCTCTTTTTGCGCAAATTGGCGAATTCATTCCCTTCATCCGCAGGGTGTACTCATCGTCCGAACGAAATAGAAAGTAGCCTTTTCATAAATTGGCATCGATGTTTGCCGGAAGGGGCGGGTTTAAAATCGAGAACCAGCCAGCTCAGAAACCTTTTGCGGGTTGGGGCTGGCTCTGATAGGTTCTCCGCCGCAATGAAAAGAGCTTTTCTAAGTGGGTTTATCTGTCTGACGCTGTGCGGAGCGGCCGCCGCCAGCAGTTTATTTCCGTTTTACGACAACCGGACGACGGATGAAGGCTCTTTCTTTGCGGTTCGTCCGCTTTATTCGCATACGGTGCTTAACGCGAAGGGCGTCGAAGTTAGCGATTATCTCTGGCCGCTTTATTCGCGCAAAGAGTTCAAAGACGAGCAGAGTTCCCG
>CAZSSI010000021.1:0-15539 GCA_964609345.1 uncultured Verrucomicrobiota bacterium
TGCTCCTCGCATTCATCTTTGAAATTTTGCGGTAGTGTTAACACGCCCTAGAGCGTTTCTTCGATCACCTTGGCCAGTTCCGTGCGCTGGAGCGGTTTGGAGGCGTAGCCGTTCATTCCCTTCTCGATACAGGTTTCGCGGTCGCCTTTCATGGCGTTGGCCGTCAGTGCGATGATGGGTATTTGCGGATTTTTGACCGATGATGAATCGCGAATGGCTCGAGTGGCGGTGTAGCCGTCCATAACCGGCATTTGCATATCCATCAGAACCAGATCGAAATTTTCTTTTTCCAGCATGCGGACGGCTTCCTGCCCGTTACTGACAACAACCGGCTGGTGACCCATTATGGCCAGCATTCGTGTGGCAACCATCTGGTTAACGAGATTATCTTCAGCCACCAGAATTTTCAGGGAACGGGTTTTTTTCAAATCAACTGCGGGGGCGGCTTCAGCCGGACTTGCCTTTTTGCCGCGCCCGGTGATGGTCTGAAGTTTAGCCAGCAGGCTGTTGTCGTAGAGCGGCTTGGTTAGCCGGTTCGTTAGCCCCAGCTCCTCGCATGCGGCGCTGTCTTCGCGCAGAGTGGAAGCGGCGAGTGCCGGCAGAATGGCGCAGGAGAATTTCTGCTTAATGACTTCCCGGATGAGCGCAAAGGCATCGGCACCGGAAATACGGGTATCGATAATCAGCACATCAACCGGTTTGTTGTCTTTCTGTGCTTTCTTTAGTTGCCCAATCAGGTCTTCCGGGTTTTGCAAAGCGGTGACAGCGGCGCCGGAGGACTGAAGGATCTGGCGGGTGAAGTCGAGTGCGGTGGCGTTGTCGTCCAAAACCAGAACCCGAAGGCCGTCAAGCCGGACGGGGTTCGCATCGGTGTTGACGACGGCTGCGCGGATGATGAAGTGAAAGGTGCTTCCTTGCCCGAGGATGCTTTTCACCCAAATTTTTCCACCCATCATTTGGGTCAGCTTGGCGCAGATGGCCAGTCCCAGACCGGTGCCTTGCTGTACATGCGCGTCATTTCCTTTGATCTGCGAGAAAGCATCAAAGACGGAATCACACTTTTCTTCCGGTATGCCGCATCCGGTATCTTGAATGGAGAAGTGCAATTCGGTTCCTTTGGCGTCGGCCTTGTGCTGGTGAATCTGCACAACAATTTCTCCGCCGTTAGTGAATTTGATGGCATTGCCGATCACGTTCGTGAGGATTTGCCCCAAGCGGTATGGATCGCTGATAATTACTTCCGGTGTATCGGGATCAACATGACAGGCGAGTTCGATGTCTTTCTGGTCGGCCTGCACAGCGAGGGTTTTCAAAATCTTTCCGACATAGTCGCGCAGATTAAACGGTGTTTCGGTGATATCCAGTTTGCCGGCCTCTATCTTGGAGAAATCGAGGATGTCGTTGATCAGGTTGAGCAGCGAACCGGCGGACTGCTGAATGAGATCAATGTATTCATGCTGCGTGGATGAAAGTTCGGTGTCTTGCAGCAGGTCGGTCATGCCGACGATACCGTTCATGGGCGTGCGGATATCGTGACTCATGTTTGCCAGAAAATTGCTCTTGGCGGCATTGGCCGATTCGGCGGCTTTAATGGCTTCTTTCAGTTTTTCCTGTGTGCGTTCCAGCTCCCGGTTGACGGCCTTCAGCTCCTGATTTTTCTGCACGGCGTTTTCGAAAGAGGAAAACAGCAGGTCAACAATCTGAATGCGGTTGGATGTGACGGAAATTTTTTGTCCGCCGAAGTAGATTTGCACGCCGCCTTCGTCCGGCATGGTGCGGCGCAGCTCCTGATTGATCAGGATGTAATGGATGCGGGAGAGCAGGAATTCTTCTTTGTATGGTTTGGTGATGAAATTGTCGGCACCGCATTGCAGCCCCAGAATGACATCGTAGGGATCGGAGAGGGAGGTGAGCAGGATGACGGGGACGGCCTGGGTTTCCGGATTGGCTTTCACCCGGCGGCAGAGTTCGTAGCCGTCTATGCCCGGCATCACGATGTCGCTGATAATAATCGTAGGTTTGAAATCGGGGATGGAGGTTAAAGCTTCTTCGCCGTTGCGGGCTGTGAGAGTAACGAAGCCTTCTTGCTGCAGCGTGTTTTCGAGTATGAGCGCCTGTGTGGAGCTGTCCTCGACGATCAGGATTCTGGTTGATTCGTTTTTCATACGGCGGTCTCCGTTGCTGATGGAACACAGATAGCGTGGTTTAAAAGTCCGGCGATTTCGTCCGGCGGAAGAATATGTCGCGCGGCATCCAGTTTGAGCGCTTCGCCCGGCATCCCGAAGACGACGCAGCTTTCTTTGTTCTGGATGATGGTGGCGGCGTCCGCATCTTTGAGCAGCTTCAGTTCTTTGGCGCCGTCCGCTCCCATGCCGGTCAGCAGAATTCCGATGGTTGTGCCACCGCAGTTTTTGGCCGCGCTACGGAACAGGTAGGAAACCGCCGGACGAAGACTGTGTTCTTTCGGCTCATCCGAGAGGTGGATGGAGCCGTTTGGCGCGATTCCCATATGCCGGTCATCCGGCGCGAAATAGATGCGTCCGGCTTCGGGCTTTATTCCATGCCGGGCAATTTCTACAACATGACCTGTTGCTTTGCTCAGCCAGTCGACGAGGCCGGGAAGGAATCCGGGCGCGATATGCTGAACAACCAGAATGGGAAGGTGGTAGGGCGCGGGGATCCGCTCGAATATTTCGCGGAGAACCACCGGGCCGCCGGTGGAAGCGCCGATAACGACCCGTTCACCGCAATGGGAGCCGACAGGACAGCAGGCCCGGCATGGCGGAGGACAGGTGATGCCGCTCATTTTTAATCGTTCCAAAGGAATTTTCTTCGGGGCTGGAGCGCTGCGTCGCCGGGTGATCACTTTGATTTCTGACATCATGCGGATCATTTTCAGCAGATGAGTGATGGACTGATCGTATTCGGGATGTCCCGGACCGGCCGGCTTGTTGGCGATTGCAACGGCTCCTGTTTCCAGAGCTTCAAAAAGGTTTTGTTTATCGTTCTGATTCCAGTGCCGGCTGACGATGATAATCGGGCAGGCTTGCGTACACATGATTTCGCGAGTGGCTTCCAGCCCGTCCATCAGCGGCATCTGGATATCCATCGTGATGACATCCGGGCGGAGCTTTTCCGCCTGCCGGACGGCTTCAATTCCGTTGGCCGCCACGCCGACAACGCGCAGATCTTCCTGCCGGTCAATCTCATGCACCAGCAATTGCCGCACGGTTTCAGAATCATCGACTACTAATATACGAATCATAAATACTCACACCGTTTCCAACAACCGGTCCAGTACGGAGAGCAGGTTGCTTTGGTCAAAACTGCTTTTAACGATATAGGCACTGGCGCCCGCCTCAATGCCGCGTTCTTTATCTTCCTGTGAAGCGAGCGACGTAACCAGAATGACCGGCAGATTTGCCAGCTTACGGTCGGCCCGTATCCGTTCGGTCAGAACAAATCCGTTCATGCGCGGCATATCCACATCGGAGACCAGCGCATCAAAATCGCCGGTCTTAAGCTCCGCCAAGGCGGCGGCGCCGTCCACCGTCGCCTCGACATGATAGCCGACCGATTCGAGAACATTCTTGAGCAGCATACGCGACGTAATCGAATCTTCGGCGATCATGATCGACTTCTTCTTCTTTCCGCCAGCGACCGGAGCCGCGGTGACGGGGCGGGAGCCTCCACGGATAGAGGATTTCACCAAATCGTGTACGTTTAAAATCGGAGCCAGCTCGCCGGGGCCGAGCAGTGCAATGCCGGAAATATTGCGGACTCGGACAAGCTGGGAGCCGAGCCCTTTCACTAATACTTCCTGTTCACGGAGAACCTCATCCACTTCCAACGCAAACCGCTGACCGCCGGCACAGATGATCAAGGCCAGTAAATCACTTCTCTCCGTGCCGCGCTCGGTCGGCGGAAGTTCCAGCAGTCCGGCCAGCAGTTCCAGCGGGAGAACTTTTCCTGCCACAGTGATCGTGTTGCGGCCTTCGACGGTCTTAACTTCTCTCAACGGTATTCGCACCATCCGTTCGACGGCCGGAGTCGGCAGGACAAACTGGCGGGTGCCCGTTTTTATAAGGATTCCGCGGAAGGCCGCCACCGTTACCGGCAGAATAATCGAAAAGGAAGTTCCGCAGGGTTTTCGCGGCGTTACAGCCACCTGACCGTTGAACGATTCCACCCGTTCGCGGACGACCGACATTCCCATGCCGCGGCCGGAAATCTCCGTGACTTTTTTCGAGGTGGAGAGCCCGGAAAGAAAAATCGCCGCGGCCAGCCGTTCTGCATCCATCGATTTTGCATCTTCGCTGGATTCAAGTTTTTGGTCGACCAGCGCCTGACGGATGCGCTCCAGATTTAATCCGCGCCCATCATCTTCGATCGAGATGTGAACCTTGCCCGCATCCAGCTGAGAGATCTCGATAGAAATGGTTCCTTGCGGGGGTTTCCCGGCGGCAATCCGTTCTTCCGGGATTTCAATGCCGTGATCAATACTGTTGCGGATCAAATGCAGCAAGGGGTCTTTCATTCCTTCGAGAATCCGCCGGTCGGCTTCCACATCACCGCCGGTAATTTTTAGTTCAACCTGCTTATTCTGCTCCGCAGAGAGATCGCGCACGGTTTTGTGCAGCATGGAAAGAGCGCCGGAAAACGGCATCATCAAAAGTCCGCGCATGCCTTCGTGCAGGCTGTCCACCGCTCTGGCCGCCGTCGTGGCATCCTGTCTGGCATGATGACAAACGGAGGCCATCTTCAGCTCCAGCGGGTCAAGTCCGTCCTGAATCTGCTCCAGATACTGACGGAGCCGGGCCAGATGAGTCTTCAACGTTTCTCCGGCGACGCCCGGCTGATTCAGTTGCCGCAGAACCGGGGCGATACCGCCCCAGGTTTTTTTCCAGTCGCTAATCGTTTTGAAAAGCTGTTCGAGTTCTTCGACCCGGTGGTTCGCGCTGAGTTTGAACGCCAGTAGTTCCTCCGATTCGCGCATGACCTGTTCGAGCCGTTCCTGCGAAACCCGCAACGATTCGTGTTTGCGCGGCGCGGACGTTGCAACCGTTTCAGCTTTTTCTACCGGTTCCGGTTTTACAATGGCAGGCTCTTTTTTCCCGGCAGGGATGACCGTGCCGTTTCCGTAGCCAATCTGTTCCAGTGCGGTGATCACTTCGTCCACCTCATTTTTGGAAACACCTTCCGGATTTTCCATATCCGTTTCGATCAGATCCGCCGCGCGGTACAGAATATTCCAAGCGTTGTCCGGCGGAATTCTCTGCACTTTCTGCAGGTGGCTGAAGAGGCTTTCAACGGCCTGACAAATCGTTTCGATATTCCGTTTGTTTACCGCCCGGGCGGCACCTTTCAGGCTGTGCATTTCCCGGAAAATACTTTCCAGTCGCTTCGCCCGAACGGATTCATCGCCGGTTTGGAGTTCCCGCAGTCCGGCGGTGATTTCGTCGAGATGCTCGCGGGCTTCGACCGTAAAGGCTGCCAGCAGTTTTTTCAGGAAGGCTTCGTCTATTTGAACCATGACTGTTTCCCGTCGGGGTTGCTGAATCAGATCCGGTAACTGGCGACAATTCCCTTAAGTTTTTCACCGAGCATCTTGAGATTATGAACCGCACCTTCAAGCTGCTTGGCGCTGGCGGCATTCTGCTGGCTCGCTTCACGCACGCTTTCCATGGCCGAAGTAATCTGATCCATACCGATGCGCTGCTGCTGGCTGGCCGACGCGATTTGCGTGGCGGCATTTGCCGATTGATCCAATCCCTCGGTGAGCGTGACGATCGCTTTTCCGGCGAGGCTGGCCGTTTCGGTGCCTTTTTCCACCACCTTGCCGCCCTGTTCGGTAGCCATAACCGCTGTGCTGGTGGCCTTCTGGATTTCGTTGAGAATGTTGCGCACCTGCATGGTGGCCTGCTTGGACTGCTGGGCGAGACTCTTGACTTCCTGCGCGACGACCGAGAAGCCTTTGCCATGTTCACCGGCTTTAGCGGCTTCGATGGAAGCGTTGACGGCGAGTACGTTGGACTGTTCAGAAAGCGAGTCAACCGTGGCGATGATCTGGCCGATCGCCTGACTTTGCTCGCTCAGGCGGATAATCGTTTCGGCGATGGCTCCCATCTGGGTTTGAATTTTGTTCATGCTCTCGATGGTGCCGTCGGTGGCTTCGCGTCCGCGGCGTGAAGTTTCCCGTATGTGGCGGGATTCGTCGGCCATCTGCTGGGCTTTCGTGCTGGCCAGTTCGGTGGTCTGGCGGACTTCTTCGACGGTGGTTGTCGTTTCGTTAATCGAGGTGGCATTTTCCGCCGAAGAGGAAGCCAGCTGAGCGCTGGATGCCGAGAGTTCTGAAACCGACGAGGCAATCACGGTGGTTCCGTCGATGATGTCCTGAAGCTGATGGCGCAGATTTTCAATCATGGTTCGGAAGGCTTTTACCAGCGTTCCGATTTCATCCTTGGTGTCCGCCAGAGCAACTTCTTTACTGAGGTCGCCATCGGCGATTTGTTTGGAATAGTCCACCAGTGTGTTTAGCGGACGCGTGATGCCAGCTGACACCCGTTGGCCAAGCTGGAAGGCCGCAAAAAAGGCCAGTAGTGTGATTGCGATCAGTGCAACCAGACTCCGGGTTTGTGTGAGGTCTGCCTGTTCCATCGACAGATTCATGTCCGCTTCAGAATGGTCAATGATGGCTTTTATGGATTTCTGCAGAGTCAGGATGTCGGTTTCGGCAGAATCCATCAGCTGATCGCGCTCAACGTCGTTTGTTGATTTCACCATGTCACTGTAAAGCCGTGAGAGTTTTTCATGGATCGATTGCAAACTGCTCAGATTCTGCCGATCTGTCGTTTCTGTGAGCATGTCGGCGAGCGTCTTGATGTGCAGAGCGGCATTGTTGTGGCTGGTTTCCATCCTGCCGGCGGCGGTTTTTTCTTTGAGAAGAAAAGAATGCAAAGCCAGCAGTTCGGCATCAGCAGCTTCAGAAAAATCGTTGGCTTCGCGAACCACAGGATATTTTTCCTGAAAAATCACGTCTGCCTGGTGGCTTATGATCTGGATGACAACTACGCCGACTACTCCGCTGAGCGCGACGAGCAGGGATACCCAGAAGAACGCGATCTTCAACCGTTTTGCGATGCTGCAATTTTTGAGCATAGTGTGATCTCCTTTTAAACCTCAACCGTTTCGTTCACGACGAGCCGCTTATCCGCCAAAATCCGTTCGGCATTGAGCACAATCAGCCGGTCACAGGTAATGCCTGCCAGATAAGTATGATCAATGCCCCGCCATTCATCGGCGGAAGAAAGTCCTCCCTTTGCCAGTGATTCGGTGCCGAGAACTTCGTCCGCCAGAATACCGAAGCACATGTCGCCTTTCTCCAGAATCACCAGTTTGTTCAGATTTGTGATGCCGCCGGAAGGAAGAGAAAAAAACTGCTTAAGGTCGACGATGGAGCAGATTTGGCCGTGCACATTGGTTATGCCGAGGACGAACGACGGCGTGTGCGGAACCGGAATATAGGATGTCAGCGGCCAGACTTCGCGGACGTAGCTTGTTTCAAGCGCATACCGCTCTGAAGCCAGCATGAAGGTCATCACCTCAATCTGATCCTGGGCGCTTTCCTTTTTAACAGGCGGTTGAGCCAGCACAGCGGCGCGGCGGTTCAATTCGTTTTTTACGAACTCTGGGTTTTTGCGCTCCATCAGATCCGCTCCTTTTTATCTGAAAGCCCGGCTTGAATCAGTTCTCTCAAACGTCCGGCAGTCATTCCTTCGCCTTCCGGAACGGGAACATCTTCACCGAAGGGTTTTAACAGCAAAAGAGCGTGGTTGAAATATTTTTCTGCCGCAGAGAGTTTTTGTTGCTGAAGCATCAGGTGACCGAGAGAAAAAAGCGCCATGGTATGTTGGTCGTCGAGGTATAGAACTCTCTGAAGCGAACGCGCCGCTTCCAGCGGCTCATCTTTTTCGAGCTGAATCATGGCCAGCAGATAATGATAGGCTGGCTGGAGCTTGCCGGTTTCAACGGCGTTGAGCGCATGATGGAGCGCCTCGTCCAGTTCTCCTAGATTGGCCTGCGCCCGTGCCAGCAGGAAGGCCTCGCGGTCACGAGCCGCCTGTCCGTTAAGCTGGGATTTAATCAGCTCGGCAGTTTCCCGGTGAAGGCCTTGCGCATAAAACAGTTCGGCCTGCTGAACGATCGTGAGCTCGGCGGCTTTTTGCGGCGACGGTATTGGCTCGGCAGGTTTTGCGGGAGCTGGCGGCGGTTTCAGAGGCGGCACCGGTATGGCTGGCGACGGTTCGTACGCCGGAGGTTTCTGCGGCTGGAAAAAGCGGGAAAGGGGTTCCGGCACCGAATGTCTAGGCCGTGCCGCAGACGGGGAGCTGTTTTTCTGATAGAGAATCGATTCGGCAACGTATTCCCGTTGCAGCGCCGGATCGTCCGCATAGATGGTTTCGGTCGGACTTAGCACCAGCCACCCGCCTTCAACCAGAGAGCGTTGCAGTCGCCCAATTACTTTGCACGCCTGTTCCGGCGCGAAATAAATCAGCACGTTCCGGCAGAAGATCACGTCCATCGCCTGAGTTTGCGTGACGAGCGACGGGTACACATCGTCGGCCAGATTCAGAAAATCGAAAGTGACGCGGCGGCGGATATCTTCCCGTACCGCATGATTTTCATTCTCAATCAGAAAATAGCGCTGCTTCACCCATTCGGGCGTGCCGCGGAACGACCACGGACGGTAAACGGCGGTCCGCGCCCGCGCCAGAAAGTCGGGGTTGATGTCGGTTGCCAGAATTCGAACCGACCACTCATGGATATCCGGCAGCATGGAGTCGAGCAACATCGCGATAGAGTACGGTTCTTCGCCGGTGCTGCACGCGGCGCTCCAGATGCGCAGTTGCTTGTTCCCATGTCGCCGTTTCTTATGGATCACTTCTTCGAACAGATGGCGCGCCATCTGTTCAAAGTGGTTTTTTTCGCGGAAGAAATACGTTTCGCCGATGGTTAGAAAACCGGCCAGCTTATACAGCTCGCCCGGCGGAAGATCGGCCTGCGTCAGCCACAGAAGGCAGGCGGCAGGATCCGTATAGCCGAATTTCTCGGCGGCTTGCATGAAGTTGCGGTGCAAATCACCCCAGTGGGACTCGGGAATATGCAAACCGAGCCGCTCGCGGATAAATTCGCTGAGCGGACCCAGCCAGACCTGGGACGTGATGGGATCGGCAGGATTCAAGAAACGGCAGTCTCCATGGCCTTGGTTAACAGCTGTTCTTCGCTGGCGGAAAGAAATTTTTCCAGATCGCAGATCAGAATCAGATTTCCTTCCAGCGCGGTGACGCCGTCGAGGTAGGGCAGTTTTTCCAGCACGGTCAGCGCATCGGCCTGTGGAGCGCGGCTACAAAGCTCCACGCCGAACACCTGTTCAACCCAGAGGACCAGTTCCCGCCGCGCACTCCGGGCCAGGATCAAGTGGTCATCCAAACCCATTTCCCGGGATGGCAGTCCAAACCGTTTGCGGACATCCATGACCGGCAGCATCCGGCCTCGCACGTTCAAAATTCCCGCCACCACATCTGGAACATTCGGCAGGGGGGTGACTGCGGCGGCGGATTCCACCTTGATAACATTACTCAGCGGAAGGGCGCAGCGTATACCGCCCGTTTCAAAAATCAGCAGTTCCATCTCTTGATCCATTTGCAACTCCTCTTCTTGTTCATCGAGCATATAAAAATGAAACGGCTCCAGCAAGGCGGATTCTGGCTGGTTTAAACTGTAAATGTGCGGACAGTCATCTTTTCCGGTCCGGCTTCATGGAGTTTTGCTGTCGTAAAAACTTCCAATCAGTAGAAGTTTTCTGTTCACTGCTCCCCCCTATGAAAAACAACAGCCGAGAAGTCGCCGCCGAAATCATTTATAACTGGATCGAAAGTGAAAGCTTTCCGGATCGCCAGCTCGCCGAGGTCAAAGACGACCGCGCCTTCGTCACCGAACTGGTTTACGGCATCGTCCGCCGCAAGCTTGCGCTGGAATATATCGAACAGAAATATGTCAACAACCGGCCTGAAAACTACATTCTGGCCGCGCTGCACGTCGGCGTGTATCAGCTTTGCTTCATGGACAACGTCGAAGAATACGCCGCCGTCCACGAAACCGTGGAAGCCGTCAAAAGTCGCCGCCATAAAGATGCTATTCGCGCGGCGGGGATGATCAACGCGGTTCTGCGCAACATTCAGGAAGAGAAAGCCGCCATTCTGCAGAACCTGAAAAAGCAGTCCGACGAAATCCGCCTTTCCCATCCCGAGTCGCTCATCAACCGTTGGGTCAAACAGTACGGCGAGCGCGACACGCTCCAGCTCTGCGAATGGAACAACCAGCCAGCCGAAACGATTCTGCGCGTCGAACCGGCCCGTATCGCGCCCGACGAATTTATTAAGGCACTCGAAGTCGCCAAAATTTATGCGGAGCCGCATCCGTTCCCGAGCGCGGAAACCTTTCTGATTCTTCCGCGCGGCATCGCCGTGCCGAAAGTTCCCGGCTACAAAGAAGGCTGGTTCACCGTTCAGGATCCGGCCACGTCCGTTTCCGTCGAACTGCTCGATCCGCGCCCCGGCGAATCGGTGCTGGATGCCTGCGCCGCGCCCGGCGGCAAAACCGCGATGATGGCCGGAATGATGGAAGGCAAGGGCGAGCTGATTGCCATGGACGTCCACGACGACCGGCTCGATACACTGCAAGACACCATCCAGCGCACCGGCTGGGACTTTGTAAAAATTCTAAAAGGCGACGCATCCAAAGGGTTTCCTGAAAAAACAAAACAGTTCGACGCCATCCTGCTCGACGTACCGTGCCTGAATACCGGCGTACTGCGCCGCCGCGTCGACGCCCGCTGGCGCTTCACCCGCGACCGCATTGAAATGATCAAAAAGACCCAGCGCCAGATTCTTAACGCCATGTCCAAACACGTGAAACCCGGCGGACGGATGGTTTACAGCACATGCAGCTTGGAAGTCGAAGAGAACGAAGAAATGGTCAGCCGCTGGGCGCGCGAACATGGTGAATTCCGCCTCGTCAAAGCCAAACGCCTCTTCCCGCCAAAATCCGGCACCGACGGAGCGTATGCTGCACTGCTGGTCAGGGATTAAACTTTCTGGAGTGCTCCGGCAAACAACGTGCGACGGAGCTTTTCTCTATCGGCAGGAACAGAGCGGCCTCGCGCTCCGCTTGCGTCCGCACTCCAGAATTCTTCCCGCCGAAATCCAGCACCGACGGAGCTTACGCCGCCCTGCGGTAAGAGCGGAATAATGGAATGTTGGATTGGCGGATTATTGGGTTTCCAAACTCTGAAAATCACGAGATTACGAGTGACCCTTTCGCTCTCGGCTCTACATTTTAAATGCATTAGCTACCGAACGAACGAATGCTACACCGACTTCAGCCTCATGTTGCGCCTTTTTAAGCTCGGAGGCATTTATTTCTTGGATTGCGACCGCCTTCTCATGCACCAAATCGTTACGCGCTTCGCGAAACCTCTTGCCCGCCGACAATAATTCCTGATCACAGATGCCTAGAGCGAGGAGCTTTTCCTCATACTTCTTCCTGTCAATCTTCAGATACTCACGCTTTCCGAGCCGCTGTATACCAACTAGATACATAAGCGCTTCGAGATACACGCCAGCAAATACAAGAGCGATCAGACTCTGTTTAAAGGACTGTTGATCCGGGTCAAAGGTAATGATGAAGCCCGGCTCTCCATTCGGCTTGGGTCTGCGACCCTCAGCGTCAAGACGTTGTGCTTCCGCTAGTGCGGTGTCTGCTATGGCAAGATAGACCGTAACGTTCGATAGCATTTCTGGCATCTGTGGCTCCACATTAACGGTACGTAAAAAACAGCTTCTTTGACTGAGCAAAGAGTCCGGTCATTTCTTTGGTTTGTTGATCAATCGCCACCAGATGTAAATAACTGTTAATGCAACCGGCGGAAAGAGCGCCAAGCCAATGGAAACGTCTGTGTCAAACAACAGACAGTACAACAGCAATAAGATGCCCCAAACACCCCATGCGGACAAAACCTTCCAGTTTCGCGCGAGACTTTTCCAAATTCGGATGCGCCAGCGAATCAGCACAAAGAGAAGTGCAAGCAAGGTCGCAACACAAATAATAATAGTTACACCAGAAAAATATAAATCCCTCAGAGCATTCTTTGCTTCCGAAAGCCCCTGTACTGCGGCCTTATTGTACCATCGTAGTGCAGTTAAATAATTTCTGGGAACGCCTCTTCCATGCTCATAACAATCCCCCAGATCATCTTGCGCGTCTGCATTTCCTTGTTCTGCGGCCAACAGCCACCACCTGATGGCTTCTTTGTCATCGTATGAAACACCAGTACCTAAGCTATAAAAATAGCCTAATCTGCGCTGTGCTACGGCAAGGCCTTGTTTGGCGGCCAGGCGGTACCACTCCGCAGCCTCTTTGTAGTGCAGCTCTCGCTCGCAAATTTCGCCGAAGAAAAATTGTGCGTTTACATGACCTTGTTTAGCTGCAAGATAATACCACTTGCCAGCCTCTTCATAATTCTGCTGGACTCCTTCACCATTATTATAAGCGACCCCCAATAAGGTTTGTGCGTTCGCATCTCCTTGTTCTGCGGCAAGGCGAATCCATTTGACCGCCGCCTTGTGATCCTGCGGAACACCCTCGCCTAAAAAGTAACAGGCCCCCAAACCGGCTTGTGCTTGTGCAATGCCCTGATCCGCTGCCAAGCGGTACCACTTTGCAGCTTCTTTATAATCCCTAGATAGCCCTTCGCCCTTAGAGTAAGCCGCCCCTAGAAAAAACTGCGCAGCTGCATTTCCTTGTTCTGCGGACAGCCGATACCACTTCACGGCTTCTTTATAATCCTGCGGGACACCTCTTCCGGAATAATAAGCCTCTCCCAAGCGGGCCTGCGCTCTTGAGTCCCCCCGTTCAGCAGATAGGCGGAAGTGCATTGCTGCCGCCTTATAATCCTGTGACACACCCCGACCATCTTGATAGGAAAGTCCCAAGTTGTATTGCTCATCGGCTGCATTCAGTTCCACCGTCGTGCGCTTTTGTGTGAATTTTTCCGCATACTTTTTTGAAAGCTGCTGGCTCTCAGAAATTTGTTCGGGTGTCATGGTTTTTAAGAGCATTGTTTGGTGCTTTGTTGCTGCCTCATACCCTTGAGCCGCCGCAAGAGAAAACCACGTTAAAGCTTGTGTATAATCACGCGGAACACCTTGGCCTTTGACATAACAGCCACCCAGATTGAATTGCGCCTCTGCATAGCCCTGTTCGGCGGCAAGACGAAGCCACTTCACCGCTTCTTTGTCGTCCTGTGGAACACCCTCGCCTTTGGCATAGCAGAACCCCAGATTGTATTGCGCCTCTGCATAGCCCTGCTCAGCGGCAAGGCGATACCACTTCGCGGCTTCTTTGTGATCTTTAGGAACACCTTCGCCATTGGCATAGCAGACCCCCAGATTGGATTGTGCCTCTGCATAGCCCTGTTCGGCGGAGAGACGCCACCATTTCACCGCTTCTTTGTCGTCCTGTGGAACGCCTTCGCCGTTGGCATAGCAGAGCCCCAGATGGTACTGTGCCAGCGAAGCTCTCTGTTCGGCGGCGAGGCGAAACCACTTCACCGCCTCTTTGTAGTCTTGTGGAACGCCTTCGCCATGAACATAAGCGACACCCATCTTGATTTGCGCCGCGACATTCCCTTGTTCGGCGGCAAGGCGATACCACTTCGCGGCTTCTTTTAAATCCTTAGGAACGCCGTCGCCTTTGGCATAGCAGAACCCCAGTATGCTTTGCGCCTCTGCATAGCCCTGTTCGGCGGCGAAACGCCACCATTTCGCCGCTTCTCTGTCGTCCTGTGGAACGCCTCGGCCAAAGGCATAGCGGACCCCCAGCATGCTTTGCGCGGCAGCATCACCTTGTTCTGCTTTTTGTCGCAACGCCGCAATGTCATCCTGCCCATAGCTCATAAACGGCAAACAGACCAACACAGCGACCACCACTAACAACATACCTTTAAATTTCATACGTGCCCTTTAAGTGCGGGCACATTACGAAGTCAAAAGAGTTTCGACAAGGAGAGAGTTGGGTGTGGAAACGGGGAAAGGGTCTGTCAAATTGAAAGCCGGGAATTGTAGCCGAGGTCCGCGACCTCGGACTGTTTTTCATCCGCGATCATGGATCGCGGCTACAAGAACAGAGTGGCCTCGCGCTCCGCTTGCGTCCGCACTCCAGAATTATTCAGGCATGAAGTTTTTTGAGCGTCCAGGCCATGTTTTGTCCGAGGGTTTTGGCGGTTTTCGCGCCTTCGGCGTCGTTGGCTTCCACCGCGCCGATCGGTCCGCCGTAGCCGTCGTTCCAATAACTGGAGCCGACGACGAGCATTTCGTTAATCAGGAAGAAGTGATTGAGCGAGTCGAAGGTATGGATTGATCCGCCGCGCCGGGCGGCGACCATTCCGGCGCCGACTTTGCGCCGCAGTTCCATGCCGGGGCGCAAGACGTAGCCGGCCCGGTCGATCAGCGCTTTCATTTCCGACGTCAGATCGGCGAAGTAGGTTGGCGAGCCGAGCAGGATGCCGTCGGCTTCGCGCATTTTGCTGATGTATCCGTTGAGCGGATCGTTATCGATGACGCAGCGTTTTTCGCCAGAGTCGCGGCACCAGCAGCAGGCCGTACAGCCGCGCAACATTTGTCCGCCGACCTGAATCAGTTCGGTCTGGATCCCTTCCGCTTCCAGTTCTTTGAGAGCGGTGTTGAGCAGAAACTCCGTATTGCCGCCTTTGCGCGGGCTTCCGTTGAATGCGACGACTTTCATGATCAGACTCCTTGGTTGTGCACCGCTGTTTCATAAACCAATCGGGCGCGCTGTTCAAGCGGCCTGCGGTGAGCATTGCCGAACCGGGCGCTTGCGATACGTACCGTTTCGCTTTTTGCGGCTAACTAAAACCGTACCCGTCCCTCGATAATGCGTTCGAGTTCGTCGATGCTGACGAGGATATGCGGCATAGTTCGTCGGCGCTATTACGGTGCCAGCCCGCACCACACACGGGCGGCGGCCATTTCGGTGAAGCACTTCATGCGGTCGAATCCGCCGGTTGAGGCGAGTACCGAATAAAGCTTGGCCAGAAAATGCAAATGCTCGGGAACGATCAGGGCAAATTTATTCTGAAAGAATTCTTTTCGGCGCATCAGGGCGGTAACGAACGCTTCGCCGTCGCTGAGTTCGGCGCGGTAATCACCGTTGCTAAGATCGAACAATACGCAGAAATCTGAACAGAAGACAGGATCGTCTGCAATGGCATCCACGGCCGCAATCATCTCCGGCATTTTCAGCTGACCGATTCCAATGACATGCACAGTCCGTTCGTCTGTGTGCATTACATAAGACAGTCCGGACGGTTTGGTCATCAGGTGCTCCCGGTTAGAATTTCACTCGATCTTCGATGATGCGTTCGAGTTCGTCGATGGAGACGCGGATCTGCTGCATGGTGT
>CAZSSI010000022.1:0-14684 GCA_964609345.1 uncultured Verrucomicrobiota bacterium
AATATTCGGAACCGGCGGAAAGAAACTGACAGACCAGCCAGTCCGCATAACGGTCGATAATCAGTCCGGGAAGTCCGTCAGACTCCGACGCAACGAGACGAACGGCGGTTGTGGTAGGGACGGCTGTCCCAGCCGTCCGTTCTTCGATAAGCGGCGAGCTCCCTCCTTCGCACGGCTTCGGCATGGCACGCGGAGAGCACGCCCTACCCGTTAAATGACAACGCGCGGCAATGGCACTTTGCAGTTTCGTACGGAAGAAGTCGGCATCAATGACCGTCGCCGGATTAAAGCTCCAGATACGCAAAGCAATCTGCGACTGCGGCGACCACGCCGCCTGCGCCAGTGGCTGACGGTCGAACGCACAAACGGTCACCGTTTCGCCGACACCCGGCGCGCCTTCGACGCGTTCAATCGCGCCGGAAAAAATCCACGGATGCCGCTGAAGCAGGTTTTTCTCGCGGCCTTTTTTTAGGATGACGGAGGACATGAAATTTCCTTAGAGCACGATGCGGGCGAATTTGCGCTTGCCGACTTTGAGAATCATTCCGTCCGCAGGCGTAATGACCGCTTTGACGTCGGAAATCTGTTCGTCGTTGATGCGCACCCCGCCCTGCTGGACCAAACGGCGGGCTTCGCTGGTGGAAGCCGCGAAGCCAGCTTTGACGACCAGATCAATGATGCCGGTTTCGCCATCAAGTTTCAGATCGGGCATGTCGTCCGGCAGTTCGTTCTGCGAAAAGATGCGGGCAAATTCATCAGCAGCTTTCTGTCCTTCGCCGGTGCCGACAAAACGGTCGACGACACAGCGTCCGAGTTCGTCTTTAACGGCGCGCGGATGCAGTTCGCCGGAGGCGACTTTGGCCCGCATGGCTTCGATGTCAGCCGGATTCCGGCAGAGGATGTGCAGAAAGTATTTCCACATTAGCTCGTCGCTGACGCTCATCAGCTTGCCGAACATTTCTTTGGCGGGTTCGTTGACGCCGACATAGTTGCCGAGGCTCTTGCTCATTTTCTGCACGCCGTCGAGTCCTTCGATCAGCGGGAGCGTCATGACGACCTGCGGTTCCTGTCCGTAAACTTTCTGCAATTCGCGGCCGAGTAGAAGATTGAAAAGCTGGTCGGTGCCGCCGAGCTCGACGTCGGCTTTGACCATGACTGAGTCGTAGGCCTGCACGAGCGGGTAAAGGAATTCGACGAGAGAGATCGGGCGGTTATCCGCGTAGCGCTTGGAAAAGTCGTCGCGCGCCAGCAACTGGGCGACGGTGACGTGCGCGGAAAGACGGATAACATCCTCAAACTTCATGCCGCCGAGCCATTCGGAGTTGAAGCGGACTTCGGTTTTGGCCGGATCGAGGATTTTGAAAACCTGCTGTTTGTAGCTTTCGGCGTTGGCGGCGACCTGCTCGCGTGAAAGTGCCGGACGGGTCGCCGACTTGCCGGACGGGTCGCCGATCATGCCGGTGAAGTCGCCGATGATGAAAACGACGGTGTGTCCGGCGTCCTGAAATTCGCGCAGTTTGTTCAGGCCGACGACGTGGCCAAGGTGAATATCCGGCGCGGAAGGATCGGCACCGTACTTGATACGCAGTCCGCGTTTTTCTTTCTTAGCGGCTTCGAGTTTGCGTTTCAGTTCTCCGGCGGAAATCAGATCCACATGGCGGGCGGTGAGAGAGTTGAGCTGTTCATCAATAGTCATAGTGGGATGGAGAATATGGAACCGCAGAATCAGGAACAAGGAATAACATAAAAAACAGAAGGGTCGGTCGGTTGTAAGTTTAAATGGCGCATCCGCAATTACAGTCTACTCAGGTGTTTCACCAGCGCCTGAAGAGCGAGACTGTAGCCGTAGCCTTTGAATCCCATGATCTGGCCGATGCAGCCGGGAGCGGTCAGACTTTTATGACGGATTTCTTCGCGAGCGTGGGTGTTGCTCAAATGCACTTCCACCACCGGGACTTCTTTAGCGACCGCTTTAACGGCGTCGCCCAGTCCAAGGCTGGTATGAGTGTAAGCGGCCGGATTGATGATGATGCCGTTGAATTTTCCGCGGCTTTCGCCGATCCAGGTAATCAGATCGCTCTCCGCATTGCTCTGACGGAATTCCAGTACGACGCCGCCCAGTTTTTCGGCGCAGGCGTTCATGTCCTGAGCGATGGAGGCGAGCGTTTCGGTGCCGTAAACCTCCGGCTCGCGCGTGCCGAGCAGGTTGAGGTTCGGGCCGTTCAGAACAAGGATTTTGAGCGTTTTCATGGCGGGAGTTTTACCAAAGATTACATGAATAGCAAGGGAAGCCTGCTTGATGCACCCGCAGATTTATTATGGTCTTTGCGTTTTCACAAAGCTATTCTCCGCATCAACCATGAGTATTTTAATCAAACAAGTTGAGTGGAACGGTTCGCCCGTTGATGTGCAGATCAGCGGCAACCGGATCAAAAAAATCGGCGACTGTTCCGGCCTGACGGCGGAGATCGTCCTCGACGGACGGAATAAAGCGATTCTGCCGACGTTTCATAATGCGCACACTCATGCGGCGATGGCTTATATGCGCAGTTATGCCGACGACCTCGAACTGTTCACCTGGCTGAACCATCATGTCTGGCCGTTCGAAAGCAAAGTCACCGAGGAAGATGTTTATAACGGCGCACGGCTGGCCTGCCTGGAAATGATTAAGTCCGGCACCACATTCTTTAATGACATGTACTGGTTCTGGCACGGCACCGCCCGCGCCGTCGATGAAATGGGAATGCGCGCCGCCCTCTCCGCCGTCTTCATTGACTTCGATGATCCGGCCAAAGCCAAAGAACAAATGGAACAAAACCAACGGCTGTTCGACGAACGTACGCGCTACAGCGACCGGGTTGTTTTCCAGCTCGGCCCGCATGCAATTTATACCGTGTCAGAAAAATCGCTCCGCTGGTGTACGGAGTTCGCCGCTGAACACGGACTGATGATTCACATCCACCTTTCCGAAACGGAAAAGGAAGTGGCCGACTGCGTTCAGAAGCACGGTATGCGTCCTCCGGAATATCTCGACTCAATCGGCTTTCTCGGCCCGAACGTCACCGCCGCGCATTGCATCTGGCTGGAACAATCCGAAATGGAACTGCTGGCCAAGCGCGGCGTGAAAGCGCTGCACTGCCCGAGCTCCAACATGAAGCTTGCCTCCGGCAAATTCCGCTTCACCGACGCAATAAACGCCGGACTGAAAGTGGCGATCGGCACAGACGGTTGCGCTTCCAACAACTGTCTTGATATGGGCTCCGAAATCAAAATGGCGGCTCTGCTCGAAAAACACTTCACCGGTGACACCACGGCGCTGAATGCGCAAACCGCATGGCACGCCGGAACCCGCGCCGGTGCGGAATTTTTCGGTCTCGACAGCGGCATCATTGCCGAAGGCGCACTGGCCGACTGCATGCTGGTTGACCTAGATAACGAGCGGCTGGTTCCTGGGCACCACCTGATCGCCGACATGGTTTATAGCGCGGACAGCTCCTGCATCGACACCGTGATTTGCGACGGAAAAATCCTGATGCAAAACCGTCGCGTACCGGGCGAAGAAGAAATCATCGCCAAAGGCCGCGCCCTCCGGGAAAAATTCAAACGCTGATCAGCCCATCGGCGAAACGCACCGAAATAACCGCCCACGAATCACACGAATGGACACGAATTTGTAGCCGCGATCCTTGATCGCGGAGGCGGGACCACTGAACCCGCCCGACGATTGACCCATTCGTGATCATTCGTGTAAATTCGTGGTCAAAATCAGAATCAAGGCACTATTCGATAGCACCTTAATCTGAAAAAAAGCGCAGGCAGAGCTGTAAGCCGGATTCTGTTCTCCCGAAGGAGTCGACCATTTATCTAATGCGATCAACCCGGAACTCAAGCGGAGCGGGCAGCTCCTTGTTCCCTATTTGATCTTGCTCCGGACGGGGTTTACCCTGCCTCCGCGGTTACCCTTGGAGCGGTGGGCTTTTACCCCACCATTTCACCCTTACCCTTCGATGCGCCGAAGCGCCCTCAAGGCGGTATAATTTCTGTGGCACTTTCCATCCCCGGCGATCTCGCACCGGAGTTTCCGCGTTAACCACGGAACGTCCTGCCCTGCGGAGTCCGGACTTTCCTCCCCTTGGCGAACCAAAGAGCGGTCGATACACTCTGCCTGCAAAAAAGAAGATACGCTGTGCCGCGCTACGCGGCGAGAAGTTTATTCTGGAGTGCTCCGGCAAACGAAGTGCGACGGAGCTTTTCCCGAAGAGCGGCCGCGCGCCCCGCTTGCGTCCGCACTCCAAACGTGTTTAGCGCAGATTGATGAGCATACGTCCGCAGAAGTTACAGATGACCAGCTTATCAGCATTCAGCGCATCGTTGGTGACCTGCGGCGGAAGGCGCATGTGACAACCGGAACAGTGATCATTCTCGACCTGGACGACGGCAAAATCGCCTTTGTTTTTGAAAAGCCGTTCGTATTTCGACAGTAGTGATGGAGTAACGGCTGAGGTAATCCGTGCGCGGTCGGCAAGCAATGCATTCAGGTCTTCCTGAACTTCCGCGAGGCGGTCTTCGAGCATTGCTTTTTCTTCACTCACGCCGCTTTCTTCTTCTTTCAGTTCGGCTTCACGATCGCTGATGATTTTTTTTGCCGATTCGACATGCTCCATCAGGACCATTTCACGGTCTTCGAGCGCAGAAATATGTTTCTCTGCGGCGGCGATTTCTTGCAGAAAGGCACGATACTGGTCGTTGGTCTTGGCCTCCATCTGCTGCTGTTTGTATTTGAGAATCTTTTCGCTGTGCGTTCCGGCTTCGATCTCAAGCTGTTTCAGGTCGGAGGTGACTTTCTTCAGTGCTTCGCGGGCCTGATTGAGCTTGGTTTTGGCACCTTCGAGCTGTTTTTCAATATCAGCTTTACGAGCGGGAATATCGCGAATTTCGCGTTGGAGTTTTGATATTTTGCGGTCTTTTTCCTGTAATACCAGAAGTGCCTCGAGCGGGTGCGCCATAACCATGATCTCCTTTTCGACTCAACAGAACAAAATTGAGCGGCGAGGATACGGCGGCAAACCGGTTTCGACAACCGAAAATGCAGTTTAACTTCCGGGATGAACCAGCGGCAATCCCTGCTTGCAAAGCGGGCATTCGGCGGGCTCCCAGGTAACCGGTTCGATGTCGAGCAAGCTGACCGTCGGGAAGTCAAACTTGGCCTTTCCGCCGCTACGGTTTACCAGCACGCCGACGGCCTGCACGATGCCACCATTCTGGATGACAATATCTATCGTTTCCTGAACACGGCCGCCGCGGGTAATGACGTCTTCCGCCACCAGAAAGCGCTCGCCCTTTTCGATTTTAAAGCGGCGCATGGTCAGCATTTTTTCGGCATTCTTTTCCGCAAAAATAAACCGGGTTCCGAGCGCACGGGCCACTTCGTGTCCGACGGGAATCCCGCCAAGCGCCGGAGAAATCACGGTGTCAATTTTCAGTTCGCCGAGAACCGCTTTCATCTTGTCAACCAGCGCTCCGCAAACCTGCTCGGCGACACGCGGATATTGCAACAGTAACGCGCACTGAAAAAAGCGGTTCGAGTGGAGTCCTGAACGGAGCTCAAAATGGCCGTTAAGCAATGCCTGAGTGTCTTCAAAAAGTTTAAGCAAATCGGTTTCCTTCATAATGTTCCCTATAAATTAATTAACTGAGCAATTCCTTGACCGCCTGACGAAGAGCCGCCGTATCAAACGGTTTTTCAAAAACGCGGGTTGCGCCAAGCTTGCTGGCGAGATCCAGATAATGTCCGGCACGAACCCGTCCGCCGCCCGACATAATAATCACTTTAACATCCGGCAGTTTTTTGCGAATGGCCATCACAAGCTCAATACCGTCACAGTCGGGCATGATGACATCGCTGATGATCAAATCGAACTTCTGCTTTTCCAGCATGGCCTGAGCATCCAGCCCGTTAACAGCTTCGCCGAATTCATAAAGCTCACTGCCCAGTACGGCGCGCACCATTTTGCGAATCGCCTCTTCGTCATCAACCAGCAGAATTTTTTTCCGATCCATGAGGGGTTCCTCTTATTTGTTCTGAAAATTTATACGGTAATCCTGTCCGCCGCCGAACTCGAGAATGCGCTGAACGTGCTTCCCGAGGATATCCGCCTCCAAATTCACCTTTGTGCCGGGCTTAAACTCCGACATATCCGTTTCTTCCATTGTGTGCGGAATAATATGAACAACAAACGCATCGTCCTTTAATTCTGCAACCGTCAAAGAAATGCCATCCATCGCAATCGAACCTTTGTACACCATCAGCATGAGCTGACTGCGATCACATTCAATTTCAAATTTCCAGTCCCGATCAACGCGGTCAACCCGCCGCACCCGGCCGGTACCATCCACATGACCGGTCACAATGTGTCCGCCGAGCGTATCGCCCAGCGCCAGTGCGCGTTCCAGATTCACAATCGATCCGGGCTTTTTTTCACCGAGATTCGTTTTATCGAACGTTTCCGTCAGCACATCAAAACAAAAATTTTCGCCTTCGATTGCGGCAACGGTTAAGCACGTTCCGTTCACAGCAATGCTGTCGCCCAGACCGACCGGCGCGTCAAACGGACGGCTCGGTTTGAGCGTAATCCGCCCTGCCGCGCCGTGCATTTTCACATCAACAATGGTTCCAAGCCGCTGAATAATTCCTGTGAACATTATTTCTCCTTAACCGGTACGGCCCGCATGAAAGCATCTTTCCCGCATTTTTCCAAGGCTCGGAAATCTAAAAGCGGCATTTTTTCCAACGGCCAGCCTTTCTTACCAAACATTGGAACACCGTCGCCGCCGAGTAGCGACGGCGCGATAAACAGCGCAAATTCATCCACCAGTCCGGCGCGCACCAGCGATCCGGCCAGTTCGCCGCCGCCTTCGCACAGCACATGCATCGCGCCGCGTCTTCCGAGGTCACGCAAAATTTTCTTAAGCGGGTCGTTCATCACCAGCGTCCGCGACGCCGCTTCGTCGGTCAGCACCTTGACGTTAGCCTGAAGCGTTGAACCGACAATCACCCGCCACGGCGCGCGGCCCTTGGCCGGACGCGGAAGCAGCGACGGATCGTCCGCGCGAACGGTTCCGGCGCCAACCATGATCGCATCTGCCGCACGGCGCAGTTCCTGCACTTTTGCTCGCGCCTGCGGGCCGGTGATCCATTTTGATTTTCCGGAAGAATCAGCAATCCGTCCGTCGAGCGTTGAAGCCAGCTTGAGTGTCACATACGGCATACCGGTCAGAATCAGTTTCGCAAACGGCGCAATCAGCGCTTCGGCCTCGGCGCGGCAAACACCGGTAATCACTTCGACTCCGGCGCGGCGCAGAAGCCGAATACCCCGCCCGGCGTGAACCGGATTCGGATCTTTCGCTCCGATCACCACGCGGCGAATGCCGCGCGCCAGAATTAAATCGGTACACGGCGGCGTGCGTCCCTGCGTCGAACACGGCTCCAAGGTAACGTAGAGAATTGAAGATTTCAGATTGCCGATTGCGGATTTGAGACAATTCACTTCGGCATGCGGGCCACCAGCTTTTTTATGAAAGCCTTCCGCAATAATTTTTCCATTTTGAACCAGCACCGCTCCGACGGGCGGGTTGGGCCGCGTCAGCCCTTCCCCGCGCCGTGCCAGCGCGAGCGCCCGTTGCATAAATGGCTCATGAGGACTCATTGCGGCATATTTGTGCGTGAGGGTCGGCTCAGTTCCTTCTGAATCCGGTCGAGCACGCCGTTTACAAAGCGGCCGGAATCTTTTCCGCTGTACGCTTTGGCAATCTCGACGGCTTCGTTGATGGAGACCACCGGTGGAATATCGGTGCGGAAAAGCATTTCATACGTCGCAACGCGCAAAACAATCCGGTCGAGTACGCCGAGGCGATCGACATCCCAGTTCTGAGTGTACTTCGAAATGGTCCGGTCAATTTCTCGCTGTTTGGAAATTACGCCGCGCACCACTTCATTGACATAGGTCCGGTCGCGCTCAGAGGGTTTCTTTTCCTCATCATCCCAGAAATCGGCCAGAGCCTGCTCCAGATTTTCCGGATTAAATTCCGTCTGAAACAGAAACTGCATCGCCCACTCACGCGCCTGCCGGCGACCGGTTACTTTAGTCATTTAGATCCTTTTATCGTTTTCAAAATTCTGGCGGTTTCAATGGCGGCCTCGGCGGCGTACCATCCGCGGCTCGTCCGGCTGCGCGTGCAGCGCGCTAACGCCTGTTCCCAGTTGCGTGTACCAACAATTTCATTAATTACCGGAATACCGTGCTCGCGGGCGATGTCGAGCAATGCGATGCCGGTTGAATCGCCGATCATCTGTGCATGCGGTGTTTCGCCTTCCACCACCACGCCCAGCGCAATCAGCGCGTCGAAATTTCCGCTCTTTGCCAGCTCGTTAATCACCACCGGAATTTCGTACGCACCCGGCACCTGAAAAACCGCGATATCCGGAACCTTGGCGCCGTTTTCTTCCAGACACCGGAACGCGTCGTCGGCCAATTGTTGCGTCAGCTCCGAATTAAACCGGCTGACGACGATCGCGAACCGCAGTCCGGTCGCATCCAAATTCTTTGCTGTTGAAATTCCCTTCCCCATTACTCCATCACTCCAATCTTCCAACATTCCATTCTTCAAAGCATGTGTTTCATTTTATCACGCTTGGTGGCCAGATAGCGCACATTGTGCGGCGTTGAAGGAAGCACAATCGGCACCCGTTCGACAATCTCAATACCGTATTTATCCAACCCTTCAATCTTAGCCGGATTATTGGTCAGCAGCCGGATGGTCGTCATTTTAAGGTCTTCGAGAATCTGTGCACCAATTCCGTAGTCGCGCAAGTCGGCAGCAAAGCCGAGTTCTACATTGGCTTCGACGGTATCCATACCCTGATCCTGCAACTCATAGGCGTGAATTTTTTTGGTCAGACCGATGCCACGCCCTTCCTGCCGCATGTAAACCAGCGCGCCGTAGCCGTAGTCGCCGATCATCTGTAGCGAAAGCTGGAGCTGAGAACCGCAGTCGCACCGCTGAGAGCCGAATACGTCGCCGGTCAGACACTCACTGTGAACGCGCACGAGCGGATGCGGCTTCTCTGGCGTCGGACTGCCGATAAACAGCGCCAAATGGTCTTTATCATCCACAAAGGAACTGTAGATGCGCAAATCGAAATCGCCCCACTCCGTCGGCATTTTCACCTGCCGTTCCATGCGAATGAGCGTTTCGTTGACGTAGCGGTATTTGGCGATTTCAGCCACGGAGGTAAATTTTAGCCCGTGCTTCTTCGCGAATTTAACCAAATCCGGCAGGCGCGCCATTTCGCCGTCATCGCGCATTACTTCACAAATTACACCGCCAGCCTTGAGACCAGCCATCCGCGTGAGATCAACGGCCGCTTCGGTGTGACCGGCGCGTTTAAGTACGCCGCCATCAACCGACATCAGCGGAAATAGATGTCCGGGCGTCACCAAGTCGTCGGCGGTCGAGGTTTCATTCATCAAAATCTGTACGGTCAGTGCGCGGTCGGCGGCGCTGATTCCCGTGCTGATGCCGTGGCGCGCATCGACAGACTCCATGAACGCGGTTTTGTATTTATCGCCGTGATGCTCCGGCACCATGCGGGCCAGACCCAGCCGTGTAAGACGACTCTCTTCGAGCGACACGCAAACCAGGCCACGGGCATGCGTCGCCATAAAATTGATCTGATCCGGCGTACAGAACTCCGCCGCACAGATGATGTCACCTTCGTTTTCGCGGTTCTCATCGTCGGTCACCACAATCATTTCGCCGTGCCGCAACGCGTCCAGCACCTCTTCCATCGGGTCAAACAACTTCTCGCTCATAATCGGCCGTCCTTAAAATGCAAAAACCCTGAAGACATACGTCATTCAGGGCAGAAAGGTTTTCGCATCCGTTTATCTTCTTTCATCCAGACTGTACTGTCGGTCGCAGAATCTCACTGCATCTGCCCCGCAACTGCGGGGCTCGCGGACTTTACCGCCGGTCGGGAATTTCACCCTGCCCTGAAGATGGAAGGCATTATTGCCATTTAAAGGAAGCGTGCAAGTACATTCTGGATTTCCGGACATCTGTCCGGCGTTACCGCTCTTCAAATTCAGCCAGACCGGCTTCGCGGAGACTGAGGAAGTCGTTGGCACCGTCGCGGGTTTTGCGGCCGATGATGAGATGATCGACCACTTTGATTTCCATGGTTTTCCCGGCTTCAATCAGCTTTTTCGTAATACGAATATCATTGGCCGACGGCGACGGATCGCCCGACGGATGGTTGTGCGCCAGAATGACGGCGGCGGCGGAGTGTTGAATAGCCGGTTTAAAAATTTCACGTGGATGAACCAGACTGGAGTTCAGCGTTCCCTTCGACACTTCGCACGGCGGAGCCATAAGGCGGTTTTTTGTGTCCAGTAAAAGAACCCAGAAAACTTCGCGGTCGAGGCTGCGTGCCCGTTCACGCAAAACGGCGGCAGCCTCTTCTGGCGATGCGATACGCGGACGTTCGCCGACGTTTTCCTGAACGAGCCGCCGTCCGATTTCGAGCGCGGCTTTCAAAATTTTGGCTTTCTCTTTGCCGATGCCGTGGAATTTCTGAAGCTCCGCCGCCGAAGCACGCGAGAGCGCGCTGAGCGATCCGTACTGGAGTAGAAGCAGTTCCGCCAGTTCAACGACGTTCAGTCCAGCGGTGCCAGTTCGCAGCAAAAGCGCCAGCAGGTCGCTTTCAGAAAGATTTTCCGGGCCGAGGCGGTCGAATTTTTCGCGTGGCTGGAGTGCTTTCGGCAAATCGTTTGCCCGTACCCGATAAACTTCACCCGCTTCGTTGACATGTTTTCCAAGCATGAAACGGTTTTACCCGTTTTTTATTAGACTTGGAAACTTTTTGGTTAACAGACTTTAACGGCGTCCACTTCGATTTCAAAGAGGAGGTCGTGGCGGCAGACGTCGGCGTGCGAGACGGCCAGCGGAAAACGCGGTATGCCGAGATCTTCCGCAACGCGGCGGTAGATCGGCAGATAGTCCATGTCTTTAAAATAGGCAATGCCGCGAAAAAGGTCGCACCAGTCCATATCGCGCGATTCGAGAATGGCTTTAACGACTTTCATCGTGAGCCGGATTTGTTTTTCCGGATCGTTCAGATGGGCAGTTTTTCCGTCCGGATCAATGCTGGCGGTTCCGGAAACGAGCAAACTGCGGTGAGTCGGCAGTTTGATTTCGACAGCCCGGCTGAAAGAACTCTTATAATCGAGCGCCGGATTCTGGAGCGGCGAATCAACGACTTGAATTTTCACCCGTTCCGTTTTGGGCTGAACGGCGAGCACATCCATCATAATGGCGGCGCCGAACGGATTGCTGGCCCCGATACCGGTGCTGGCAGGAACCATGTGGTTAAAGATGTCCGCCTTTTCAAAGAAATCGGTGCGGACACGGTTGAAGTCGCCGTACCAGTCGAGAAGTTTATCGAGATAGATCCACGTGCGAACGGTATCGGTAAAGCGAAAGCCATTCTCTTCAAGTGCGGCTTCCATAATCTGAAAGGCCGAGTGAGTTTGTATGGTGCGAGAAGCTTTCAGGTTGGCAGGAAGGATGCCGCGCAAACGGCAATAGCGAGCATGCTCATCCTCATAGGTGAAGCCGACATCGCGTCCATCGAGTTTGACCCGTTGTGGATCGATACCAGAAATGGCGACGGCCTGCATGGAATACATATCGCCGTCTTTGCAGGCATCGCCTTGCAACCAAACAACTGGCCAGGCGGTATCACCGGCCTCGTCAATAAATTCGGGATAGTGCTGGCGCCCGGCAAAAACAAACTGACTAAGAATGGTGGCATCGCGCTCTTTAGCGGCACCGCACAACACTCGGTTCATGTTCTGTTCCGACTGCACCGTAATGCAATGCTCGGCATGAGACGGCAAGGTGAGTGTGGCGACATCGGCGTCATAATTTGTTTTTAAGATTTGTGCAGTCAAAACGAATCCTTTCAATTGATTATTTCTATCGAAATGGCGTCGATGGCAAATTCCACAGGTTTATTATTTAAAAACTTGTTTACCGGGTCATAGTCCGGATCTTTGGCTGACTTTACCCGTCGGGCAGTACCGTTCAGTATAACCGTTGCTTTATCGCCGGGCTCTGCATTGGGACTAACCTTTAAAATCACCTCACTGCCGCCCTTTTGTCCGATAGATTCAGTCCCTAATGTGAGCCATTCAGGCGGCTCTGACAGCGTAAGCTTTACTCCAGATTGCCCCGTTGTTCCCTTCGAAGTTATCACCGCACTAACCGTGATTTCTGAGCCGGGTCGCGCGCGTATGACTCCACCAGCGGGAAGTTTCAGCGTAACATTTACCGGATTCGGCTCAGCTATTTGAACAAGCAACTTCTGCGCTACTACAAGATGGCGATACAGGAAAGCCTGCATCATATCTTCTGCCGGAACAGCACGGCGGCTCACCGTCCGCGCACCGCAATAGGCAGTACCTTCGATTTCCAGCGAGAGAAGCTGGTCTGAAGCCCGCTGCGAAGCAGCAATTATGACTTGAGCCGAATTAGCCCCTTCGGGAATTACAGCTCGTTGAAGACTAATACCAAGCGGAGCATCAACGACGGAAAGCTCGACTTTCCCGGTGAACCCGCCATAGCGGATAACATGAACGGTTACGATGGCCGTTCCTTCCCGTGCGACACGCACGCTGGCCGGAACTACACGCAACTGAACGTCAGGATACTCTTCTCCGATCATCAAGCTGTAAGCGTACTCGTCGCCGCCTTTGCCTTGAGCGTCATCTAATCGCACAAAATAAGTTCCGCTTCCCGGCAATGTGTAGTCAATGCGAGAATCGGCATGATGCGTATTCAATCCATCGCTTTTATCCTCCGTGTCATCATTTACAACCAATACCTTTTGCTCCGCATCAAGCAACGTCAAACGAGAATCAAGCGGAGAACCGAGCCGTCGGGCGGAAACTTTAATTGTTTTCTCATCTCCTTTTAGCCCCTTAAAACAAAACCAGTCCTGATCGTCAGGCTTGCCGATAGTCCCATTAAAAACGGTATCATTCGTTACCGCAAAAGCCTGTGAAACCACGTTGTTAGGCTCTTTTTCAAGACGATTAGACAACGGCGACACACTAAACATCCGGCTGTTGGAAATGATCCCGTTTTTCTCAATCCGTATAGGTTGCAGATCGGGCGAATTTCCTACCGTTTTCAGTTTCAGTTTTTTATCGGGAAGATTCACCCCATAAAGATTAACTTCCACCTCACTATTCTCTGCCCCACTGAGGGGAAATATCCGCTCAATAAAAGGAAGTTCACCCATAGCAATACGGTAAACAAAATCCTCACGACCACGAAAAATTGAATCTCTAATCGAAAGCGTGTAGTCCCCGTCGTCCGGCACATTATAAATCAACACGGGGTCAGGATTTGAAAGGTAGTCGTCGTTGTAAGCAACTTCACGTCCTTTTGCATCATACAGAGTTAATACGGCCTGAAACCAGCCGGGAACCGCGTCGGCCAAATAGGGAACCAGCGACCGAGCCGCGACCTGAAAAACCAGCGATTGCCCTTTGTTGGCGCGAAAGCGAAAATAGTCCACGTCGCCAGGCAGAATCTGTCCATTCACTAACACGGGGATTGCAGGCAATTTTTCGGGTGCCGTTACTACATTATTGGGCTCCTTCTCAGAAACTTCCGGCAACTGCCCGATTTGAAACATAAGCGGGTTGGAAAGTCCGTTGGTTGTAATCACCCGCAACTCATAATCGCCAAAGGAAATGTTTTCAGGCAAGGTGATTTCTAAAGTGACTCGCTCTGCAATCTGCGGATTAAACTGTTTCTTAGCAGCCATGGCAGGATTCATTTTATCCTCCATTATCACTTCCCTTGTCATAGCAATTTCAGGCTCAAGCAATTCAATTTGTCGCAACATCTGTTTTTTGAGCAGCTCATTTGTTTCTTCGGCCACTTTGGCTTCAAGAACTTCCTTTCGACGACGAAGACCGTTCGCCTCCTGACGATCATAGATTCGCAGATAATCCGTTTGTTGGAATTCAACCGGAATACCGGACAGATTGATGCCGGCAAAATCTCTAAGATACTGCCCGCCGATGACAACGGTTAGTTTAGTTCCAGGCATCGCGCCCGCTGGATAGACAAATCCAACATGAGGAACCACCGCCGCTATGCATGACATCGCCGAAATCAAAAATAAAATCGCCAGTATTGATTTTTTTTTCATTTTCTCACCCATCCTACATACCAGTCTCTCACATGATTTCCCTGAGCACGCCACCACTTTCGATTTTGATACTCTTGTCGGCCAATGGCGAAATAAAGGCCGTCTTACCATCCGGCGTCGGTAAGGTGCTGTTCGGATCAATACCCATCAGTTCATAAATACTGGTGGTTAAATCCCACGGATAAATCGGACGATCAACCACTTCTTCGCCGCGCACATTGGTCGCGCCAACAGCATGACCACCCTTAAAGCCGCCGCCCGCGACCAAATGCGAAAAAGCTTTTCCATAGTGGCTCCGCCCACCATTCCAAGGAGCCTCCCAATCAACTTTTGGAGTGCGTCCAAATTCGCCACCACACCAAACAATCGTTGTATCCAGCAACCCTCGATCCGAAAGATC